>DASQVB010000060.1:0-16924 GCA_035640975.1 Pseudonocardiaceae bacterium | reverse complement strand
CCCTCCCGGGCGGTCAGCGGGAGCACGACCTCACCGTCGACGACCACCGCGCTCTGCTCGGGCAGGCTGCCCTGATACTGCAGCGTCAACCCGGGAGCGGAATGAATGGCGGAGCTTGAGACGACGTCGATCCGCGACGCCGCGTTGGATCTGCGCTCCAGCAACTCGGTATCCGGGAAGCTTTGTAGCTGGGACAACGGCTTGTACGGCGAAAGCCTGATCTCGAGCCAGGACGGCGTCTGCCACAAGAGCACGGCAACCGGGCCGGCAGCCGTCAATCCGATGAATCGATCCACCTGGCGTGCGCGCTCGGCGGGCGCCGTGGTCTCGGACCGTGCACACCCGAACGCAAGGGAGCCCAGGGCGGCCATCAACCCGGCGAGCAGGACGGCGACGGTGGGGTCGGCCCGGTCCAAGGCGACCAGGGCTGTCACCGCGCCGATCGCCGAGCCGGCCAGACCCGCCCCGTACAAGCCCGAGGCTTGATGCGGCCACCTGATCAGCGGCAATCCGAGAACCAGCCCGGCGAGCAGGAATGCAACGGCATAGCAAAGGAGATACGCGGCCAACAACGCGAGCTGGCTAAGCTCCCAGCCCACCCGGTAGGGATCGAACGGGATCAGGTTCGAGACGGCATAGCCGCATACCAGCGCCAGCGAAGCAGCCGCTGCCAGGCGAGCAAGCAGCGCGGGACGCAACGGCTGGCGTGGCGGTGAACGAAGCCCGAGCAGGGTACCGCTGGCTCCCAACCCCAGGAGCCCGAGGCTCATTGCCAAAAAGGCGAAATGGTAGCCGTAGGAGATGGCGAAGATACGGGTGAGAGCGACTTCGTACAGGATGGTCGCGGCCGCTACCGATCCCACTCCCAGATAGACAAGCACGCGTTATCTCTCCCGAAAGCACCGCTGCCGTCTGGTTCGAGCTTCCCGTGCTGCTCCACCGTACCTGGCGAGTAGGTGTGTAAACCGGGTCTGCCGGGTACTCGGCGGTTATGTTGCGAACTGCTGCCCTGCGGGGCGTGGCCGCCGGAATGGTGGGTGTGGCGGTGATGACCGCTGCCGAGAAGGTCGAGCAGCGACTGACCCGGCGCCCCAACTCTTACGTGCCGGGCCGAACGTTGCTCGCCCTCGTCGCCGAGCGCCCGCCTGAGTGGGCGCAGCCGACGGTGTGGAATCACGCCATGCACTGGGGCACTGGTGCGCTTCTCGGAGGGCTCCGTGGAATCTGGGCGGCCACCGGCCTGCGCGGGCCGCGCGCCAACCTGGTCCACACCGTCGTGCGGCTCGCCACCGACCAGACATTCGAGAACGCGGTGGGTGTAGGGGCGCCGCCGTGGACATGGCCCCGGCAAGAGCAGACAATCGACGTCGCGCACAAGGCCATCTATTCGTTCGTCACTGGTTGGATTGCGGATCGCGCCATCACCTCCGCTCGGGTCTCCAAAGCGGGCACGGTCAGTCACTGATTCTGGGCGGGTCGGGTAACGCATTTGTTAGCTTTACACAAATCAGACGCTGTGCCACGACGCGTAAAAGGCGACTGGAGCGGCAACCGCGCGATGCAAGCTACCGAGAGCTGACATCAGGTGCGCTGGCGCTTTGACGGGGAGATTGCCGCCTTCGGCATGACATCGGGCCACCGCGTCGTTGTCGGACGATGGCCGGTGTCGCCCTTCGGGCCGGTCAGCGACGTCATGATCGAGGCGCCCGAGGGCACCAGGCTGCTGATCGCCCCGAGTGAGGAGGTCGCAGGCTTCGTCGCCAGCACTTATCGCTTCGATTCCGTCGAGGTCGAGCCGGTTGAGGTGATCCGCCAACCGGGGCGGCTGGACGTCGTAGCCGGGCAGCTACGAGCCACCATGACCGTCGGACACAGGAGCTGGCTTGGGACGCTGCTGCGAGCTGTGCCGCGTTCCGTGGCCACGGCGCCCGCTTGGTCGACTCTGGTGAACCCGCTGGTGCAGGCCATGCTCCCTGGTGTGCGCACCCGAGGTAGTGCTGGTGCCGGGCGAAAGGAGTGGTACGGGGCCTGGGACCACCATCGACTGGGGTCCGTGACCGCCAGCTGGTGGGGGACGGACCTCGGTGCCATGACCGACGTCTTTCCGCCCGTGCGATTCGGCTTCGGCTCGGCGCCACGCCAGCCATGCGTTGTACGCTTGGTCACGACCGTGCAGCTGTGACAGCAGTGGTCACGATTCCTTGGCGATGAAGCCCTGCTGCGAAAGCCAGTCGCGGGCGACGCGGCGGGCCGATTTGCCTTCCGCGGATCGCTGCCGGTTCAACTCGGCCACCACATGGTTGACCAACGCCGCGGAGATCGGCGCGAGCGCCTTGGTGATGTCCGGGTTACGGTCGTAGGCCTCCTTGCGCATGGTGGGTGCCGCGTTGTAGAGCGGGTGGTACAGCTTGTCGTCCTGCAACACCGTCAGCCCGAGCTGCGGGATCCGGCCGTCGGTGGTGAACACCTCCCCGAACAGGCACTCCTCCTGGTCCGCGGTGGCCTGGTAGATGGCACCGGTCTGAAGCACCTGCAGCCGATCTGGCGGGACCTGAAACCCGTAGGTTCGCTGCAGACCGGGGAATCCGTCGTCCCGGTTCTGATATTCGCTTTCGATGCAGATGTTGCCGGGCTGGCCGGAGCGGATGTATGCGGCCATATCCGACAGTGTCCGCAATCCGAGCTGCTGGGCTCGCTCTGCCTTGACAGCAAAGGAGTAAGTGTTGTTGAACGGGGTCGGCTGGAGCCAGACGATCTGGTTCTGGGTCAGGTCCAGAGCCTTGACCGCCTCGTACTGCGCCTTGCTGTCCTGGATGGGTTGCTGGGCCAGGAAGGACACCCACGCGGTACCGGTGTACTCCCAATACAAGTCGATGTCGCCACCGAGAAGCGCATTGCGGGTTGCGTCGCTGCCGCCGAGATTGCATTGATCGGTGACCTTGGCGTTGACCGACTCCAGGGCGGCAATCGCGATCTGGCACAGCACCAACGCCTCGTCGAAGTTCTTACTGCCCACGGTGTAGGACTGACCCTCCAGCCTGACCTGCTGGGCGAGGCTGCCGCCCTGTGCCGGCGGGCCACTGCTGCGCAGCCCACCGCATCCGGCTACCAGCACGGTGACCGCCGCTAAGGTAGCCAGCCAGGCAGCCATGCGCCCGTGGTCGAAACGCCATGATGCCGATCGCACGCGTTCCTCCTGTCACCCGACCCGGCCACTCACAACCCGTTCGGCGACTCCGGCCAACCAGTCGATGAGCAACGCCAACGCCGCCACGATGGCCGAGGTGGCGAATACCGCCTGCGACCGGCCGAGGTTGAGCATGGCGCTGATCGGCTCACCGAGGCCACCCGCACCGATGAAGGTGGTGAGCGCGGCGGTGCCGACGTTGAGCACGAGCGCCACCCGGATTCCGGCCACCATCACCGGCACCGCGAGCGGGATCTCCACCTGCAGCAGGGTCTGCCGTGCCGACATCCCCATGCCGCGGGCGGCCTCGATCAGCGCCGGGTCCACCTGCCGCAGCCCGACCACGGTGTTGGTGAGCACCGGCAGGAATGACGCCAGCACTAGAGCGATGATCGCGGTGGTGGGGCCGAAGCCAAGGATGAAGGCCAGCAAGATGATCACGCCGTATGCCGGCAGGGCCTGCATGAAGCCGCCGAACGCGAGCGTCCCGGTACGGAGCCGGCCCACCGCCGGCCGGCTCAGTGCAATGCCTAGCGGTAACGCGATGGCGATCACCACCGCGGTGGACGCCACCGTGAGCCAGATGTGCTCGAGAAACTTCGCCCACAGGTATGCCGGCTCCAGCACGCGCTGCTCGACGCTGTCCAGTTGGCGGTTGGCGGTGTAAAGCAGCAGCAGCGCCAACCCGACGACTGTGATCACCGGAGTGGTGACCAGATCACGGTTGCGCCAGATCCAGCTGGGGGAGCGGGCGGGTGCCGAGGTGGTCGCCGACGCTCCGGCGGTCATGGCCGCCTGCCCTTGGTGCGCAAGTCGTTGACCAGGGATCCCCAGCGCAGCGCGCCACGTGGCTGCTCGTCATCGTCGATCACCACGACCAGCGGCGCGCGGGCGTCGAGCATGACGTCGACGGCGTCATAGACCGTGCCAGACAGTGGCACCGTCACCAGCGGTGGCGGTTCCGCGGAACCGGGCACGTGGTGCCAGCCGGAGGGACGGCCCGCGTCGTCCACCGCGAGCACCGGATGGCCGTTGGCGGGAGCGCCGGCACTGGAGATCACGACCTCCTCCAGCTCCAGGTGGCGCAGCTCGAGCAGGGACAACCGCCGTACCGCAGCGCCGCTGCCGACGAACTCGGCGACGAAGTCGTCTGCTGGGTGGGTGAGCACGTTGCCGGCGGTATCGTATTGCGCCAGCCGTCCGCCAGGAGCGAACACGGCGATCCGGTCACCCAGCTTCACCGCCTCGGACAGGTCGTGAGTGACGAAGCAGATGGTCTTGGCGACCTGGCGCTGCACCTCGAGGAACTGATCCTGCAGCCGTTCCCGGGTGATCGGGTCGATGGCCCCGAAGGGCTCATCCATCAGCATCACCGGGGGGTCAGCCGCCAGGCCACGTGCTACCCCGACCCGCTGCTGCTGCCCGCCGGAGAGTTGCCGGGGGTATCGGTCTCGGAAGTCGGCCGGTTCCATTCCCACCAGATGCAGCAGCTCGTCGACCCGGCTGGCGATGCGGGCCTTGTCCCAGCCGAGCATCTTGGGCACCACCGCGACGTTGTCACCGATGGTCAGGTGCGGGAACAGCCCGACCTGCTGGATCACGTAGCCGATTCGCCTGCGCAGCTGATCGGCATTGACGTCGGTGACGTCTTCGCCGTCCAGCAGGATGCGTCCGGTGCTGGGTTCGATGAGCCGGTTCATCATTTTCAAGGTGGTCGTCTTGCCGCACCCAGACGGCCCGATGAGCGTGACGATGGCGCCCTCGGGGACGTCCAGCGTCAGCTCGACAACGGCTGGGTTCGGCTGCTTGGGATAGGTCTTGCTGACACCGTCAAGAACGATCATCGAGCGTTGACCGGTCCGGCGGGAGGAGTCGGTCGCGGAGTGCACGGTCTCAGACACGGATCCCCCTCAGGGTGGTGAAGCGCTTGACCACGGCGAAGATGACTTCGAAACCGGCCGCCACCACCAGGCATCCCAGCGTGCCGGTGATGACCTCGTTGAACGAGTTCACAGCACCGAGCCGGGCCAGGCCGCTCTGCAGCGGCTTGCCCAAGCCGGGGCCATTGATCAGGGCTGCCACCACGGCGATCGAGATCGTGATCAACACCGCGACGCGGATGCCGGCGATGATCACCGGCCAGGCCAAGGGCAGTTGCACCCGAAGCATCCGGCGCACCGGGCCCATCCCGACGCCGCGCGCGGCCTCCAGCACCGCGGCGTCGACCGAGGACAGTCCGGCCACGGTGTTGCGCAATACCGGGTAGATCGCGTACAGGGTCAGCGCCACGATGCTCGGGGTGACCCCCAGCCCCAACAGCGGCTGCAACAGGCCGAACAGCGCCAACGATGGGATGGTCAGCGCTGCCGAGGCGAGCAGCAGCGTCACCTCGCGGCTGCCCACCCGCAGGCTGCCGGTCCACGACGGCGGGGTGAGCTGATTGGTGTGCAACACCAGGGCCAGTGCAAACGAGATCACCGTGGCGAAGGCCACCGAGTAGAGCACCAGCAGGAAGTGCTGCTGAATGTAGAAGATCAGTTCGATGGAATTCTCTCTCAGGTACTGCAGGTAAGACTCCATTACCTGGTTGCTCCATCTGCACCGACCGGCTCGATGCCGAAGGCAGATCTGATCCTGCAGGTTCGGCCAATCATCACACCTCCATGTGCAGATAATCGCCGTGGCGCCAGCAGCACCATGATGTGAGGCTAGCGTGGCATCACCCGATGCACCCCTCGCTCGGCGGCAGGTGCGTTAGCACTGCCCCGCGTTGGGCTGCCACCACGAACGCTGTTGGATTGACCCGTGGACTCGGAGCTGGAGCAGTCGCAGTGGTGGCGGGTCGCGGCACAGATCATCGAAGCCGGCCACACCGTCTCGGGTGACGATCTACCCCGGGTGGTCGATGAGGCGGTGGCCCTGGTGGGAATGACGGCGCAGATGTATCTGGTTGACCTCGCTCAACGGACACTCCGGCCGGTCCCGAAGGATCCCAGGGCAGTGATCACCGTTGAAGGCAGCCTGGCCGGGCGTGCATTCCAGTTCGTGAAGGTCTTCGCCGGTACCGATCGCGACGCGGGCGCGGTGCTGTGGCTTCCGATGGTCGATGGAACCGAACGGCTCGGCGTGCTGCGCCTGGGATTGCCGGACGGTGCCGACAGTGACGACGCCGGATTGCGGCAACGGTGTTCGGTGGTAGCTGGGCTGGTCGGCCATCTCGTGGCCGCCAAGTTGCCCTACGGCGACATACTGCACGTCATCCGCCGCAGCACACCGCTGACCGTGGCTGCTGAGTTGCTCTGGCAGCTCATGCCCCCACTCACCTTCACCTCCCGCGACTTGATCATCACCGCCGTGCTCGAACCGCACGACCGGGTCGGGGGCGACGGTTTCGACTACGCCGTCGATGGCAAAGTGGCGTTCTGCGGGTTATTCGATGCCGTTGGCCACGACCTACAAGCCGGTCTGGCTACCGCCGTTGCCCTCGCCGCGATTCGAAACGCCCGCCGCAACGGCGAGTGCGACCTCAGCGTGATGGCACATCGCGCCGACGCCGAGCTCATCGCCCACGGTCCGCACGGTCGTTTTGTCACTGCGATCCTTGCACGCCTGGACACCTGCACCGGTAAGTTGAGTTACCTCCTCGCCGGACATCCCCCGCCATTGTTGCTGCGCGCCAACAAGACTGTGAAAGCACTTCAGTATGGCCGCCGGACCCCGCTGGGCGTGTCCGGCCGTGACGTCGAAGTCGTGCACGAATATCTAGAGCCGGGTGACCGGCTGCTGCTCTACACCGATGGCATCACCGAAGCCCGGGATGCCCGTGGTCGGGCTTTCGGCGCCGACCGGCTGATCGACCTCGCCGAACGCAGTGGTGCCGATGGCCTGCCGGCACCGGAGACCCTGCGGCGGCTGACCCACGATGTTCTTGAGCACCAAGGAGGCCTGCTACAAGATGACGCCACGCTCCTCATGGTCGACTGGCGACCGGTTAACCCCAACGTCGCGCCGCTTCCTGTGACTGAATGACTCTGTACTTGTAGAACGAACACCGAGATTGGTGCACCGCGGTGGAGCGACCCTTGCGAAGGAGAAAGTCCAATGCTTGCAGACGATGCCCGGAAGATCGCCGCCGCGATCGAGGAGCGCCTCAACACCAGCGCCTGCCAAGGGAGCAAGGCCACGGTCAAGTCTGACGAGATGAAGCCCAAGACGGTCCCTGCCGGCGCAGGGCGTCCAACCTTCGTGCGCTACTTCATCCAGATAGATGACGGCACTCGGATGGCGACCCTCAGTCTGGGCCAAGCAGCCGAGTTGCTCGACGATATCAAATCGGATTGGGACCCGGATCGGCTCTTCGAGGCGATCCGCGCCCTGGATGTGCCCGTTGATACACGAACTGAGGACGGTCGGGCGTAGCGGTGGTTTCCGTGTTGTTGCGGTGGGTAACACCCACAACCGTGCGAGATGCGACGCGGGATGAGCTACGCTGGGTGGCCAACGAGACCTTTGGTTGGTCGCAGCTACGCAACGAGCAGCTGCAGGCGATGGAGCAGGTCATGGCCGGACATGATGTGCTGGCCGTACTACCTACTGGTGCGGGTAAGTCCGCGATCTACCAGGTGCCCGCGCTGCTGATGGATGGCCCGACCCTTGTGGTATCTCCGCTGATTGCGCTGCAGCAGGACCAGCTGGAGGGCATCGAGGACACCCGGGCGCCGGCGGCGGTCGCGATGAACTCCACGCAAAGCGGTGACAAGTACAAACAGGCCTGGGAGGCAATCCGCCAGGGTGAGGCGGAGTATGTGTTTCTCTCGCCCGAGCAACTGGCCAAGGACGAGGTCGTCGACGGGTTGCGGATTTGGGGGTGTCGCTGTTTGTGGTCGATGAGGCGCATTGCGTCTCATCCTGGGGGCACGACTTCGGGCCCGACTACCTTCGCCTGGCCCACGTGATCCAGCGGCTCGGCCATCCCAAGGTGGTCGCGCTGACCGCCACTGCGGCACTGCCGGTCCGCCGTGACATCGTGTGCAGCGGTTGAATCTGCGCGAGCATCGTGAGGTGATCGCCAGCTTCGACCGTCCGAATCTGCACCTGGCCGTGCAGCGATTCACCGACGACACCGGCAAGCGGCACTCCGTCATTACTCGGGTGTGCGCCCTGACCGCCGATCCCGCGATGCGACGTGGGCTCGTGTACGCCGCTAGCCGCAAAGACACCGAGTTTTACGCCGGGGAGCTCGTGCAGCGCGGGGTACGAGTGGAGGCCTACCACGCCGGGATGAAGGCGGCCGACCGCAAGCGGGTACACGAGCGGTTCCTCGCCGACGAGCTCGACGTGGTGGTGGCGACCTCGGCGTTCGGCATGGGTATCGACAAGCCAGACGTGCGGTTCGTCGCGCACGCATCAGTACCGGAGTCACTGGACTCCTACTACCAGCAGATCGGGCGCGCCGGCCGCGACGGCCAGCCTGCCGAGATCACGCTTGTTCTACCGCCAGGAGGACCTGAGCCTGCAGACGTTCCTCACCGCCAGCAAAGCCCCCGAGGAAGTTCTCGGTGAGGTGGCGCAAGCCCTCCAGGACCACCACCAACCGGTTCGGCCGGCACAGCTCAAGAACGAGGTGAACGGGTCCGCGGCTAAGCGCACTACAGCGGTGAACCTGCTCGAACAGGTCGGGGCAGTCGCCACCACCGCCGACGGCCGGCTCAAATACATTGATCCTGATCTGGCTACCGATCAGGTGGTGGAACGAGCAGTGGACGCTGCGGAGACACACCGACGTCTGATCCGGTCCCGGATCGAGATGATGCGCGGCTATGCCGAAAAGACCGGGTGCCGGCGGCAGTACTTGCTTGGCTACTGCGGCGAGCAACTGGCTCGCCCGTGCGGCAACTGCGACACCTGTGCGGCCGGCACAGCCGAGGAACAGCCAGCCGGTGATGACGAGTTCCCTCGGGGCAGCTCGGTGCGACACAGCAAGTGGGGGTCCGGCATCGTCATGTCCATCGAGCAGGACCAGCTGACCGTGCTGTTCGACGACGTCGGCTACAAGGCGCTCTCCCTGCCGGCCATCCACAAACACAACCTGCTTGCCCTCGACCACGTCTCCGGGTCAGCGCCGCATGCTTAGGGATCCGGGACGCTCATACGCGAGCGCGGCGAGCCTGCACGAAAGACCAGATCGCCAGCACGAGGAAGGCTCCGCACAGGGCCAGATTCAGCAGACCTGCGGTGTTTGCGATATCGGCATGCTCAGAGTTCGCGGCAGGACTGGCGATGAGCTGTCCGACAGACCCCAGCACGCCGATCAAAGCCACTGCGGCGGCGCCGTGCATCGCATGACGCCGCGCCGGACCGCCGCGTAGGCCGATGAGCCCGGCAACTGCAAGAGCCACACCGAGTACTGCGGGAATGAGCGCGGTGGGGCTGGCACCGGGACCGGAGGCGAGGTAAGCCCAACCTCCTACCACAATCAGGACGATCCCAATGGCAATCGCGATCTTGGGCACGGGCACAGGCCTCCAATCGGTGAAAGGATGTCCCACCAGTATTCCGGATGGTTGATCCGGTCGCCCTGGGTGTCTGTCTACGACGGGTGAGTCGTTTCGTTGACGTCCGCAAGCTCCCTGAAGCACCATCGTGGGCGCGGCCGTCGAGATCGGCGATCAGGCCTGCATCGATCTGTGGAGCGGCCGATGAACACCGGAGGGTGGATCCCTGTCGAGGGCGCCGAACTGGCCTACGACGAAGCGGGCTCGGGCCAGCCGCTCGTGCTGGTGCACGGCACCGGCGCGGATGCCTCGACCTGGCAACGTAGTGTGGCTGGTCTGGCAACGCACCACCGGGTGATCGCCTACGATCGCCGTGGCTACGGGCGCTCGACGCACCGGCCGGTGCGCGACTACCGCGTGCACGTTGCCGACCTCGCCGCCGTCCTCAAGCACGTCGGCGCACCAGCGCATGTGCTGGGCTGGAGCTCCGGCGGTAACGTGGCTCTCGCGCTGGCGGCCGAGCGGCCGGATCTGTTTGAGTCACTGATCCTCATCGAGGCGCCCTTCCAGGGGTTGCGGCGGCCGACGGTAGTATTGGCGGCGGACGCGAGGGCGAAGTTCGCGCAGCTGTGTGGCAGGCCCGAGGAGGGGGCGGCCAGTATCTATCGGTGGCTCACCGGCCTGCGTGATGGCACGAACGGGTTCGACGCCCTCCCGGCCGCCGACCGCCAGCGGCTGCTTGCGCACAGCCGGGTGGTACTGGCCGAGGCCGATCCGCACCCGTTCGGTGTGCTGGTCGACTATGTGCCGTTACGAAAGATAGCCGCACTGCCGATGCCGGTGACGTGGCTACTCGGCGTGGAGAGCATGTCCTGGTACCGGCGGCTGCACGCACGCGTCGTTGCGGTCGCACCCAGCATCCGCACCGAGTACATCGCCGGGGCCGGCCACCTGATGCCCATCGAGGCACCGGAAGCATTTGTCGATGCGGTCCACCGCGCCATCCGCATGGTCGACGAGCCGGAGTTCGGCTCCCCCTCAAGGCTGAGGCGGGACGGCCCATGACACTCGTACAGGTCGTCGTAGAGCTTGCTTGTCAGCAGGTCTCCCGTGCACTTGCCGAGTACCCGAAGTCGCCTAAAGATCTTCACCCACAGGTCTGGGCATTGCTCCTATTTGGCTGAATTACGTCTGTTTTGCGATCAGCAGGCGCTACACTGCTGACGTTGCCCTAGACCCGGCAGTTGAGCGGTCCGGTAAGGAGAGCGGACCAGGGGAAACACCTGAGGTGCGAATTCACCTGCCGGCCAGCCTCATTCGAAACTCTTGAGACACCATCGTCTACGCCGACCTGGACCCCTAAACTACCGCCCGCCACGGGTGGTCGCCTCGACGCTGTTGGGGTGTGAACTGCCAAACCAGAAGAGGACACATGGAAATCGTTGGCTACATCGCAACAGTCCTGGCAGCGATCCTGGTCGTTGGCCTAATCGCTCTCGGAGCGATTTCGGTCCCAGATGTCCGCCGCTACCTGCGGATCCGCAACATGTGAGCGACGAACTGACGAACGCCGCCTGGCGAGCGAGGTTTCCAAGGCGGCCTGCAGGTTTCGGTGGCCAGCTCCGGGCGGGCCAGGATGGGTCCTGCCCGGTGCCTCGGCCGGCTCATTGGCCGGTGGTCATGACCGTGGGATCGACCGGGTAGCCCAGTCGCTGGTGGTTTCGGCCTGCGGCAGCGTAGAGCGGTCCGCGGTCCAGGCCTGTCGATTCGATGGTCCGGATGGGTGCCTCGTGCTTGCCTCATCTAGGGTCAGCACGGTCACTGCGCGACGCGCACCGAATGCTGAGGATAAGGTTAGCGGAGCGGCGCAATACGCGACTCCGTAGCGCCGCATGCTGTGACGACGACTGTGGACTCCTTCGCGGGAGAACATCGGCGCAACGCCACCGCATCGTAGCGGCGCGGCCGGCGAAGGCACGTCCAACGTGGCAGTTTCTGAACATGACCAGAGTTGAGCACAGGAGCACGAGCGGTCAGGTGTGCCGACACATCGACGTGGCCGCCCTTGTAGCTAATCCTTGGGGCTACCCGTGAGCTCATAAGCGACTCTATGCGACAACGTGCATGCACCTTGACGATCTGTCGTGCATCTGAATAGCGCCAAGTCACGCACTTGCATAAATAAGGAGAGGCGCAAAGCCTCGGGCCTGTCTGGTGACCGGCTCGCCCACCGCTGGGGTTCCTCGACGACGCCTACCGGCTTGGGCTGCTTCGTATCGCTGGTCCGACTCATCAGTTTCGGCATGCCGAGTTGCAGGATCATCTCGCCGCCACTCGCCACGCCGCCGGTCGCTGAACCCAGGTCAACGCCTGCATCCAGAGCCACGATTGGTAGCCAGCAGCAGCTCCGACAAGATCGTCCGATGCGTGGCTGCGGCTGGGAGCCGTCAGGCGCCCGACCGGTAGGTGGCGTTGTAGTGCTCCTGGTCGGCGGCTCGACGGCCGCGTCGCGCACGCATCTCACGACCGGTGCCCACCGGGTAGCCGTGCTTGCCGAGCCGGTGCTCGCTGGTCTCCTCGATGTAAGCCACTGAGTAGATCAGCGCGAGCATGGTGCCAGCAGCCAGGCCGAGGTAGGTGATCCACTGAGGACCCAGGACCACCAGGAGCAGGATCGCCACCGGTGTCAGCTGCACGAGGCTGCGGGCGACATGCCGCACCCACCAGGTCCGGCAGGTCGCATCGTTCAGGACCCACTCCCGGTGCCGGTCAGGGAGCTTGCCCCCAAACGCGTACCAGGTCCACCACAGCGGTCCGGGCCGTTGCGTACGCACACCATCCAGAATAGGCGCAAAAGTCAGCCAAAGCCGAGAGAATGTGACGATGCACAAAGCACTAGCCCGGCTCTTCGTGAGCTGGCCGGCGTGTCGGCGCTTGGATAGACGAAAGTGCCTCGCGGTCAGCGGACTGCTTGCCGAGGACTCAAGTTCACCGCGTGGGGAGGCACTTTCGAGATGCAGGCTACAACGACGCGTCCGATGGTCTCGCCCAACGGGGGCGCAGAACGTGGCAACTGTGCTCACCCGGTTCGCCCGTGTTGCCCGTATCGTTGAGCAGCCGCCGTTTTGGGCTGGCGTTGCCACTGCGCTCGCTGTTAAGGGCGGGACAAGGGTCGACAAGTGGCCCTGCGAGGCAGCGTGTGTTACGTCCTCGCTGCCTTCATCGCCAACATCGTTATCAAGCCCCTGGTCTACCGGCGCCGACCGCCAGGCGCCGGTGAGGGCCGAATCACTCTGTACACATCGTCGTTCCCGTCGGGCCACACCGCATCGGACTGTGCCTTTGTCTTCAGCGTGGCGAAGGAGCTGCCCCGGTTGGCAATCCCACTGGCAGTCGCGGCGACCGCAGCCCACTGGTCTTTGATCCGCAGCGAGAAACATCACGTGAGCGACGTGTTAGCCGGTGGTGTGATCGGACTGGCCGTGGCATACATCGTGTGGAAGGCGTGGCCACCAGAGACGTCCCCCTTGGCGGGTGGCCACAGGCGGCGGCCGGTTAAACCTCGTACCGTGCCGGACGCTCGGTCCCCTTGCTGACGAGTCGGTTTGTGCCCATCGCAGGGCGTATCTTCAGCGTCTGTGGAACCAGAGCCGGCGTCTCGCTCACTGCCGGAGTGCCCATTGCCCGCAGTGGTGGTCAACCCGATCCACATCGATGACCTGGCGCAGTTGCAGACCCAGATCGCCAGGGTGTGCGCGGAGCTGGAGTGGGCGCCACCGCTGTGGCTTCAGACCACCGTCGAGGACCCGGGTGGCGGTCAGGCTAGAAGCGCGCTGGCCGCCGGCGCCGATGTGGTGCTCACCTGCGGCGGAGACGGCACCGTGCGCCACGTGGCGCAAGCCCTCGCCGGATCGGGCACCCCCATGGCCCTGGTGCCCACGGGTACGTCGAACTTGCTGGCCCGCAACCTCGCCATGGTGCTGGATGACCCGGCCCAAGCCACCCGGATCGCGTTGTCCGGGACAAACCGCGCGGTCGACATCGGGCGGGTGTTCATCGACGACCGCGCCGAAGAGCAGGTGTTTATGGTGATGGCCGGGGTGGGCTTTGCCGCGGCAATCATGACCGGTACATCCCACGAGTTGAAGGCCCGGCTGGGCCCGCTGGCGTATTTCGTCTCCGGAATACGCGCACTGAGTGCTCCCAGGGCCTCGATCACCCTCGCCGTGGATGGCCGCGTTGAACCGCCCCGTCGAGTCCGCACGGTGGTGGTCGGCAACTGCGGCAAGCTTCTCGCCGGACTGGTGTTGATGCCCGCGGCCAAGGTGGACGATGGGCTGCTTGATGTCGTGGCCATCGGACCGAGGGGCATCATCGGATGGCTGGCAGTGACCGCGCGCGTGCTGGCCCGCCGCCGCCGTGGCCACCGGATAGTGCAGCACTGGCAAGGAAGCACCGTCATCATCAGCGCGGAGGAACCACAGCAGGCGCAACTCGATGGCGACCCGGTGGGTGAAGTACGGGGGATGCGGATGCGCATCGACCCGGGCGCCCTACTGGTGCGCGTCTAGCCGCCCCGCTGCAAGGATGTGAGCATGGCTGAGACACCTGCAGGGTCCGCCGACACGCCTCTGCCGTGTCCCTCTCGCCCGTCTTCTCCTTTAGACCTTGGGTTCGTGCGCAGGCCCATGGTGCGCTGGCTTGATCCCCACCAACTCGTCGACACCGCTGTCCGGGTGCTGCTGTCAGGTACGTTCAGTTCCTACGCCGACAATCGGGAGTTGCAGGCGCGGGAGCCGGCCGAGGTTGCGGACCGCTCCGGGGAGGCCCATCGGTGGTTGGACTACGTGGCCGATGTCGGCGATGGGTGGAACCCGACTTACACCGTGGCCACGCTCCTGGCCACCGAAGAGCTCAAGCTCGACTGGGACGGTGAGACCTACTCCACCGAGCGGGGGCGGATCCTTGTCATGGGAGGCGATCAGGTGTATCCGGTACCCAACGCCGCGGAGTACGAAAACCGCATGCTGGGTCCGTACCGAGCGGCACTTCCGTGCGTTCCCGGAGAAAATCCTGAGCTGTTCGCCATTCCGGGAAGCCATGACTGGTACGACGGGTTGGCCAACTTCACCAGCATCTTCTGCCGCAACCACCGGATCGGTGGATGGAGAACGCACCAGCGCCGCAGCTACTTCGCGGTCAAGCTGCCGAACGGCTGGTGGCTGTGGGGCATCGACATCCAATTCGGGGCTTACATCGACGAAGCCCAACTGCAGTACTTCGCTGACGTCGCCGTCGATCAGGTGCAGCCCGGCGACCGTATCGTCTTGTGCATGGCCAAGGAGGTCGAGAGCGGCAGGAAGCGGGAGGAAATCCATTCCGACCGGGATGTGGACTACCTCGAGCGTGAGATCATCCAGCCCAGTGGCGCCCAGCTGTTGCTGTACCTCAAGAGCGGACGGCATCACTACGCCCGCTATGAGGAGGAGGATGGCGCCCGCCAGCACATCACCTCGGGCGGCGGTGGCGCCTTTCTGCATCCCACCCACCACCTCCCCGAGCGCATGGACCTCCCCGGGGCAGAAGGAGCCATTTCCTACCGTAGAGCGGCCACCTATCCGTCGCCGGCGGTATCGAAACGGCTGAGGAAGAGGATCTGGCTGCTTGCTGCCTACAACCTTCCCCTTGCCGCGGTGTTCGGCACCGTCCAGGTGTTGTTGGCGTTCATGCTGGGACTGCATTTAGGAGACCGCCACGTCTCGCTGGGCCTCGGTGACTTGCGTCACGCTTTGTGGGAGAGCCCGACGTCCTTTCTCCTTATTTTGCTCATGATCGGGTCCTTGGCCGGGATGGTGCGTTTTGCCCACGAGGCCAGCGGAGTGGGGCGATTTATGCTTGGGATGGCCCATTCGACGCTGCAACTCGCGAGTGTGGCCGGGGTCATGATTGCCGCCTCCTCGCTGTCGTCTGCCTTTGGGCTTGGGGGCGTGTGGTCCTTGGTCGCCTTCCTGATACTGGTTGGCCTGCTGGGCGGCATCGGGGGAATAGTGGGGCTGTCGGGCTATCTCTGGGCCACTAACTGCCTTGGCTTTCACGGAAACGAGGGATATGCACCCCTACACCACCAAGACCTCAAACATTTTCTCCGTCTACACATCGACGCTGACGGTGTCCTGACAGTGTACCCGATAGGCGTCGACCGAGTTGCCCGGAAGTGGACACTGTGCCCGGACGCGCCTGCACATGCTCCCTGGTTCATCGCATCTGATTCTACGCCCAAGCCACATCTCATTGAAAAACCAGTCACAATTAACTGTCAACCAACCCAGTGAACTCCGAGACTTACCCAAAGTACATATCGTCATCATAAAGCAATTTCGTGCAATGAGATTATGAGCGAACCCAGGCCTCACAGAAGAATCTCCGTAGTTGGCGTTGTCGCACGAATGGAGCTGATCGGGCAGCGCGTCAACGGGTAAATAGAACGGGTTGGTGTCGGGCTGCTACGGATGCCGTCCACCAAGTCGAAGGAAAGTGGTGAGCGGCTGATCCCGCTACCGAGCTGGGCGGTGACGATGCTCAAGCGGCGGCGCCTTGCCATCGCCTCGGAGGTCAGGCGGTGTTCCCTGACTCACTCGGCGGCTGGCGTGATCCGTCGAATGTGCGGCGGGTGTGGCGATACGTCCGCGACGAGGCCTAGATGGATGGGCTGGTCAGTCACATGCTGCGCAATACCGTGGCGAGCTTTCTCGACAATGCCAACGTGTCCACCCGCAAGATCAGTGACCAGCTCGGGCACTCCAAGGTCAGCATGACCCAGGACCGCTACCTCGGGCGCAAGCTGACCGACCGGCAGACCGTCGACGTCCTCGAAAAGTTGATGGAGTCAGGGGACGGGTGAGGCGAAAAGTGTCCCGTGGTCTTGACTGGCTGATCGTGACGGACGTCTACCAGGCCAGAGGATTGCGCCGCCAGGGACTCGAACCCCGAACCCGCTGTTTGAAGGTCAGCGGCGCGCATTGCTGCCGGACAGATCGCAAAACTACTGGTTACCTGCACGTACTACGAGCGGTGACTGCCGGTTAATACCGGTTGTGGACGGTCAAGGCCGGTGGTTTGACGGAAGTAAAACGGAAAGGGTACTGCGCGGACAGCAATAGTTGGTGAACTGCGTGGTGACTGTCAGCGACCAGCGCTCAACCGCCCGACACTGTTACTGAGCTGCGCGAACTACGTTCGTCCT
>DASQVB010000059.1:0-9185 GCA_035640975.1 Pseudonocardiaceae bacterium | reverse complement strand
CACCAGCAGGCCTACCACGGGTAGCCAGCCACCGAGGGCTACCGACAAGGTGCGGATCGCAGCCATCCGAGCCAGCGTCCGTTCCGCCTCGGCATGCGCGTCCACCTGCTGTTGCACCTTTGCGCAAGCCCGGTCTTCGGCGCCGCAGGCGACCACGTCGCGCAGGCTGTGGGCGACGGTGCTGGCCGACTCGGCGACCCCTTCGTCGGCGAGCACGTGCGCCCGCTGCCGGGCCATCATGGACCGCAAGGACGCCACGAACAGACCCAGACCAGCCAGCAGCGGCGGCAGCACCAGCAGCCCGACGATTCCGGTCAGTGCGGCCATCCCGATCACTGCAGCGACCGCGCTCACCATGAAACTCCTGGTGAGCAGGAGTAAGCCGGCGAAGGTGTCCCGCACCACCTCAACCTGGTGGGTCAGCCGGGCGACTGCACCCGAATCGGGCCGGCCGCCGAGCACCGTGGACCGCTGCAAGGCGCCCCCCACCACCCGCTGCACCAGGTCGTCGCGGAACGGCTCGACGATCTCGGCGAGGATCCGGTAGACGTGCCGAGTGGCCAATGCCCCTGCCAGCACCGCCACCGCCAGGACACCAAGCCACATCAACCCGATCCCGGGTCGGCCGGCCAGGAATCCGTCGTCCAACGCGTGGGCCACTCCGTAGCCGGACAGCAGCAACGGCAGCATCTGCGGTACCGACCACGCAGCCAGCCGAGCAAGTGCGCCAGGATGGCGGCGCAGCGTTGCGCGGAGCACTCGGGGCACGGTGTCCGGGGCTGGGGCCATGTCGGTTGCCATTTCGGGGGTCATCGGACTGCCGCCGATACTGCGGGCAGGTCCTGAGTTTTAGGCCGGCCCAGGCTTTCGGTCGGTACGGCCTCGGTGCCGAACAGAGCCCGGTATTCCGGATCGCGCCACAGGTCGGTATGCGGACCCAGGCTGCGTAGCTTGCCCCGATCGAGCCAGGCGACCAGATCCGTCCGGGCGGCCGTGGCCACCCGATGCGCGATGATCAGTCGGGTTTGTCCCCCACCGCCGGTGGTCAGCGCGGCGCCGACCTGCCGCTCGGTCACCGTGTCCAGGCTCGAGGTGGCGTCATCGAGGATCAGCAACCGGTAGGGGTGCGCGAACGCCCGGGCCAGGCCGAGCCGCTGCACCTCGCCACCGGACAGCGGGGCCGCGGCCAGCTCGGTCCGGTATCCCTGCGGCAGCCGCTCCACGAAGGTGTCCGCACGAGCGGTGGCGGCGGCTCGACGGACCTTTTCCTCGCTTCGGTTGCGTGAACCGAAGTTGATCGCCTCCTCGATCGTGTCACCGACCAACGCGGGACGCTCGAAGGCAAAGCCCACCGCGCCGCGCAGCTGCTCCCGGGACAGGTCGGGCAGCGCCACGCCGTCAAGGAGCACCTGTCCCCGCTCTGGATCGGTGAGCCGACCGGCCAGTGCGGCGAGCACCGACTTACCCGCGCCGGACTGGCCGACCACGGCCACTGTGGCACCAGCCGGGACAGTGAGGTCCAGACCGGTGATGACCGCCTCACCAGCGATGGATACCCGGACTCCGCGGAACTCGAGCCGGCCACCCCCGCCTCGCTCGGATCGGTCCGGCAGCGTGGCGGCGCCGTATCGGGTCACCGGCTCAGCGAGCAGCTCAGCCACGCGCCGACCACCGGCCCGGGCTCGGGTGAGCTTGTTGAAGAAACCCACCGCCGAGCCGATGCCGGCAGCCATCACTGCATAGCGGCTCGCGGCGTAGAGCTCCCCGACGGTCAGGCGGCCGGCGACCACACCCAGCCCGGCGACACCGACGACGATCAGCTGCAGCAGCGGCCCGATCAGGGCGGACTGGCTGGCCACCCGAACCTGGTTGTGCCACATCCGGGCACCGTGGGTGCGCAATCCGCCCAGCGGCTGCAGGATTCGTCCTCGCTCGCGCTCGATGCTGCCCGCGGCGGCGATCGTCCGGGCCCCGGCCAACGCATCGAGCAGCCGGGCAGCGATCTGTCCCTGACTGTGCAGGTAGTGCCCGATGGTCTCGGAGTTGTCGCGGACGAAGACCCGCAGCAGCCCGGCCATCGCTACCAGTCCGGCCAGCGCGGTCAGCCCGACCCACGGATCGATCAACGCCAGTGCCACGATGCCGCCGACCGGAGGGATCAGGCCGGCACCGATCATGACCGCGGTCACTCCGATCTGGCCTGCTTCGTTGGCATTGCGGGTCACCCGGGTGGTGAGGTCTCCGGGTTCGAAACGGCGAGTGGCCGCCGGGCCGATCGCGGCCAGGTGCCGGATCAACGTCATGCGCAGCCAGGCTGTGCAGCGGGCATTACTCGCTCCGACGGCGATGTCGCCGATCACCTTGCCGCCTACCATGATGGCGATCAGCCCCGCGCAGGCGAGAAGGGTCCAGGTGATGTGGCCCCTGCCGGGTAGTGCGTCGAGAGCTCGGCCGATGGCGGCGGGAAGCAGGAGTGCCGCGCCTACACTGACCAGAGTGGCCAGCGCCAGTACCCAGGTCCACAGTCCGCCGCGCCGGCCCGTCGATAGCAGCAAGCGGTCTGCTTGTCTCCACGTCGAATCGCGCGAGCGTGCAGGCACCCCCACCGGATCGCTGTTCACGGGTCTCCGCATCGTCGCTACTACCCCGACATGGAGACATATCGGGGTCCGAGACGCCCGCATTGGCCCGATATGTCTCCATGTCGGGGCCAGACGGTGGCGCTTCGAGCTAGTGGATTAAATGGGTGGTCCGGGGCAACGCCGGCTGCCCCGGACCACCCGACGACGAACCTCAGTGGCTGCAGAGCAGCAGGCTGAGGCTGCTGCTGTCACAGTCGTAATCGTGGTCGTCGTCGCAGTCGCGGCCGCGGCCGGACAGCTCCAGCGACTGCAGGTCGAGAAGTGCCATGTATTTCACCTCCCTCCGTGCATCGATGCGGACACAAGACCGTTCCCCCCCGTCAGAACCGCTGGCACGGGGGCAACGTGCGGCGCGGACTGCCGGGATTCGAAGAGGAACGGGAGACCAATGGGGTGCTCGTGCACGGCCGCACCCAGCGCAAGCAGGACACCTGCGGCGCCACTCGCCAGATCCATCGACAGCCGCAGCAGCTGTTCACCCGGAAAGGCGAGCTGGCCCTGATAGTTGACTCGGTGCCACCCCAGGCGTTGAATCTGGGCGGCGACCTCCTGGTTCCAAATCGCCTGCCCAGGCGGATACGCCCGGCTGAGATACAGGATGATTCCGGCCCGGCCGCTGAACAGCCCCGGCTGGATGTAGAAAGGGACCCGCGCGATTCTGCGAATGGCAGCCGCGGCGTGGGCGAATTCCTCATCGGAGTGGTGCGTGAGGTATTCGTCGAGCACCATACCGATGCCGGCGCTGCCACGGTCGAGGTAGGGCATGGCCCGCCAGCCTTCGTTGACCAGCATCGAGCCGTCGTCGCGCACCATGCAGCGACGCAGATCCTGGCGCAGCGCGGTCGCGGCCAATTGCAGGAATTCGCGGTCACCGGTGTGCTCGTAGAGCCGCAGGAACATCAGCGCCGGCCCCGAAGAGCCCCGCATGAGCCCGGCGTAGGGGTGATCCCCACCGCTGATCGTGCTGACGTTGTCGGCGGTACCCAACCGGTCGGCCACCATCTCAGCGACGCGCAGGGCGTGCTCGAACAGGGCAGGTTCCCCGGTCGTGCCCGCGAAATGAGTCAGGTTGAGCGCGATACCGGCGAGGCCGCCGGAGAGATCCGTGCCGAGCCGGTCGCACTGCTCGCCGAGGCAGAACTCGATCAGATCGAGGGCAGCCTGGCGATACCCGAGATCCGCCAGCACGTACGCGACACCATGCAGCCCGTCGTAAAAGCCCAACCGCGTTCCGCGTGTCGCCGCGGCGGCGCGTTCGAGCAGCCAGTGTTCCCCGGCGGGGTATCGATTGGTTCCGGTGGCCGCCAGCGCGTAGAGCACACCTGCCGCACCATGAGCGATGTTGAGACCGCCGGAACTGAACTGCGCGATGTCACCGGGAAAGAGCCGGTCGGCACGCTTGGGAGTAGCACTGGCCAAGATCCCAGCCACAATCGAATCCCGGACGGTTACCCAACCGGCTGTCCCCGACGGTAACGGCGGAAGCGCTTTGGCGCGCCGTCGCGGTGCATCCGACTCGGTACTGCCCGCTCCAGCGATCGTCCGCACGGCCTCGGATAGGAACGCTGGTGGCACCGGGAAGTGCTCAGCAATGACCTCAATAAAGTCTTCCGGCTTGCCGGCGTCGAGTCGGATCATGGCGGTCAAGGGAAGGAATAGCGCCAATCTCAGGCAGGCCAGGGAATACCGGTCGATGTCGAACCCGGTCCGGTTCAGCGGAGCGGCGAAGCCAGGGCTGCCCAGGGTTGGGTGGCGCCCCTCGTCCAGGTTTGTCGCGACCTCGAAGTCAATCAGCGCGACCCGGCCGTCGTCACGGACGATCACATTGAACAGGTTCAGATCACCATGAATTACCCCGCAGCCATGGACGGCCGTGACGATGTCCTCAATCTGGGCACACACCCGTAACGCCCATTCGGTGTGGGCAGCGAACTCGGCGGGTCCCGCAGTGGGGTCGCTCATCGGGTAGCGCTGCGTGAAGACCTTGTTCAGCGGCGTTCCCTCGACGAACTCCAGGACGAGAAAGTGGTGCTCGCCCAGAGTGAAGTGGTCGTGTACGGCGGGTACACCGTCGATGCCGGCGAGGTGTTCGAGCGTCTCCCGCTCGCGCTGCAGCCGTTGGACCGCGTCGGCGCCATCCGCGGCGAGGCCGGCATGCGGCCGCGCTTCCTTGAGCACGACGCGGGCGCCGGTCCGCTGGTCCCGCGCCTCGTAGAGTCCCCCGCCGTTGGAGAAATGCAGGACCTGCTCGATGCGGTAAGGCAGCTTCGCGACTGTAGTGGCATTGCGCGCTGCGAGTTGGGGAACAAGCAGGTCCGGCAACGTCACCCAGGGCGGAGGGGCGAACACCGCATCCCTACGGTCGGGCACCAGCGCACCGGTGGGGTCCTCGATGGCCGGGACCCGGTCACCCCGCGCCGACAGGCAGTGCCGCAGCGCGAAACCGCCGTAACGGACGTAGAGTGGACCATCATTCCAGCGCAGGTCACTGAGGATGTACGGGCCTGGCTCGCCGGACAGCCGGTCACCAAGATCGTGCAGGATCATTCCCAACGCGTCGACGTCGGCGGGGTAGATCGTGACGAACTTTCCGCTGGATCCTCGCGGTGCGTACTTTGCGTTTCGCATGTGGACGACGTTTCGAGAAGCCAGGAATTTGAAGTGGATCCGGCGCGGGACGCAGTACGCCCACACGATCTCTAAAATTCGTTCCGCGTTGTCGAGGCACGCCGACGCGTGGATCTTCCAGCCCTGCCGGGGAACCGAGGTGCCGACCGGGTTCATGACTACCCAATTGTCGACCGTGCGCCGTTCCCACCCCTCCGGAACCGGCCGTTGCGCTGCGTCGAAGGATTCAGAGCGGTTCGGACCAATCATCGAGTCGTAGAACAACGGATCCGCGATGCAGTACACCTCGTAACCGTCGTCCACTAGATCCCCCTTGTGCGGCACCGAGCATTGCTATGCACAAAATATTCGTGCCGGGAGGGGTCGTGCGGCAAGTGGTGTTCGTCAGGCCTTCGATGTGAAGGAATCACTGGTGTCCCAGTGATTAATACTGCGCCTCAGCTCAGGCAACTGGGACCTAGCACGGCCTTGAGGTCGCCCATCAGCGCGCTGGTCGGCGTCACCCGCAGGCCCTCATCGAGCCGCAGTAGATGCTTGCGGCCGCCGTTGATTAGGCATAGCCGTACCTCCTGCGGACCCGGGTGCCGGGCCAGCACGTCCTTGAGCCGCGCCACCCGCTCAGGGGTGCAGCGTGCGGCAAGCATGCTCACCGTCACCGGCTGTCCGGGGCTGGTCTGTCCGATGCCGGCAGGGCCGCTTGCCTGAGCGAGGTCGGGTACCACGAGATCGTTGGCGATCAGCGAGATCCGGTCGTCCCGTTTGGCCACTCGGGCCTTGACCAGAACAATGGTGTCCTCGGTGACATTAACCCCGACCACTGAATAGGTTTTGGGGAAGAACAACACCTCGATCCCAGCGGCGAGATCCTCGAGCTGGGCGGCCGCCCACGGCTCACCGTTGCGGTTCACCCGTCGGGTCACGCTCGCGAGGATCCCGCCGACGATCACCTGGGCGCCATCGGTGACGGTGCCGTCCAGGATTGACGCGATCGGGGTGTCGGCCTGGTGAGCCAGGATGTGCTCCATACCACGCAGCGGGTGCCCGGACACGTAGAGACCGAGCATTTCACGTTCCAAGGCAAGCTGATGCTTGGTGTCCCATTGATCAGGGGGCACCGGCACATCAAACAGCCCGACACAGGCACCATCGCCGGGTTGGCTGCCAAACAGGTCGAACTGTCCGATCGCCTCGGCACGCTTCGATTCCATGACCGCATCGATTGCCTCGCCATGTACCAGGTGAAGGCCTTTGCGGGGGTGGCCCAGCGAGTCGAATGCACCGGCCTTAACCAGCGACTCGACGACCTTCCGGTTGCAGGCCACCGCGTCGACCTTGCGAAGGAAATCGGAGAAGTCGGTATAGGGACCCTTCTCGGTACGGGCCCGGGTGATCGCATCGACGACGTTGCCGCCCACATTGCGGATGGCGCCGAGACCGAATCGGATGTCATAACCGACCGCGGTGAAATCCCGCTCGGAGGAGTTCACATCCGGCGGCAGCACCGTGATGCCCATCTTTCGGCACTCGGCGAGGTAGATGGCGGCCTTGTCCTTGTCGTCACCCACGCTGGTCAGCAGCGCCGCCATGTACTCCGGAGGGTGATTGGCCTTCAGGTAGGCGGTCCAGTAAGAAACCAACCCGTACCCGGCGGTGTGGGCCCGGTTGAAGGCGTAGTCGGAGAACGGGAGCAGGATGTCCCACAATGTCTTGATCGCGGCTGGAGAATAACCCGCGTCGCGCATCCCACCGGAGAAGCCCTCGTATTCCTTGTCGAGGATCTCCTTCTTCTTCTTACCCATCGCCCGGCGCAGCAGATCGGCTTTACCCAGCGAGTACCCGGCCAGCTGCTGGGCGATTGCCATGACTTGTTCCTGGTAGACGATCAGCCCGAAGGTCTCACCCAGGATGTCTACCAGCGGTTCGGCCAGCTCCGGATGGATGGGCCGCACCTCCTGGCGGCCGTTCTTGCGGTCGGCGTAATCGTTGTGCGCGTTGGCCCCCATCGGGCCGGGCCGATACAGCGCCAACACGGCGGAGATGTCTTCGAAGTTGGTGGGCACCATGCGGCGCAGCAGATCCCGCATCGGGCCCCCGTCGAGCTGGAACACCCCCAGGGTGTCCCCGCGGGCAAGCAGCTTGTAGGCCTCCGCGTCATCCAGCTCCAGGGTCTCCAGGTCCAACGGTGGCTTACCGTTGAGCACCATGTTGCGTAGCGCATCGTCGATGACGGTGAGGTTGCGCAGGCCCAGAAAATCCATCTTGAGCAGCCCCAGCGTCTCGCAGGCGCCCATGTCGAACTGGGTGATGATCGCGCCGTCGGAGTCTCTGCGCTGGATCGGGATGACGTCGATCAAAGGCTCGCTGGACATGATCACACCGGCCGCGTGCACGCCCCACTGGCGTTTGAGACCTTCTAGCCCACGGGCGGTATCGATGATCTCTTTGACCTGTGGATCGGCGTCGTACAGTGCCCGAACCTCGGTGGCCTCGGCGTAGCGCTTGTGGTTCGCATCGAAAATTCCGCTCAGCGGGATGTCCTTGCCCATCACTGGCGCTGGCATCGCCTTGGTGATCCGGTCGGCCACCGAGTAACCGGGCTGGCCGTAGAGCACTCGCGCGGAATCCTTGATCGCCGCCTTCGCTTTGATCGTCGAATAGGTGATGATCTGCGCGATGCGGTCCTCACCGTATTTCTGGGTGACGTAGCGGATCATGTCGCCGCGCCGGCGCTCGTCGAAGTCCATGTCGATGTCGGGCGCTGAAGGCCGTTCCGGGTTGAGGAACCGCTCGAAGATCAACTTGTGCCTGATCGGGTCGAGGTCGGTGATCCCCATCGCGTAGGCCACCAGGCAGCCCGCCGCCGACCCCCGACCGGGACCCACCCGGATGCCGTTGTCCTTGGCGTACCGGACGAGGTCGGCGGTGACCAGGAAGTAACCGGGGTAGCCCTTCTGGCAGATCACCTCGACCTCGTAGTCCGCCTGCTTGCGGTGGCCATCCGGAACCCCACCGGGGAACCGGGAGTTCAAGCCGCGCTCGACCTCCTTGACCAGCCAGCTGGCCTCGCTTTCCCCCTCCGGCACGGGGAACCGGGGCATCAGATCGCGGCCTTCGGTGAACTCCACGTGTACCCGTTCGGCAACGTGCAGGGTGTTGTCGCAAGCCTCAGGGAACTCGCCATCCCACTGCTGCCGCATCTGTGCTGGAGACTTGAGGTAGAAGTCCTGCGCGTCGAACTTGAACCGGTTGGGATCGGACATTGTCTTGCCGGTCTGCACGCACAGCAGCACCTCGTGCGGCTTGGCGTCCTCGGCGTAGGTGTAGTGCAGGTCGTTGGTGGCCAATCCGGGCAGATCGAGCGTCTTCTTGAGCCGGACGAGGTCGTCGCGAACCCGGCGCTCGATCTCGATGCCGTGGTCCATCAGCTCGCAGAAGAAGTTGTCTCGGCCGAAGATGTCCCGGTAGTCAGCGGCGGCCTGGCAGGCAGCATCGAACTTGTCCTGCTGCAGCAACCGCTGCACCTCGCCCGAGGGGCAGCCGGTGGTGGCGATGATGCCCTTGCCGTAGGTCTCGAGCAGCTCGCGGTCCATCCGCGGCTTGTAGTAGTAGCCCTCCAGGCTCGCCAGACTGGAGAGTCGGAACAGGTTGTGCATGCCTTCGGTGTTCTCCGCCAGCAGCGTCATGTGGGTGTACATCTCACCCGGGTTGTCGGCGTCGTTGCCGCCGCCGCGAAGCACGACCCGCTTGCGCTCGTGCCGGGAGCCGGGCGAGAGGTATCCCTCCATGCCGATGATCGGCTTGACCCCGTGGGCGTTGGCCTTCTTCCAGAACTCGTAGGCACCGAAGACGTTGCCGTGGTCGGTCATCGCCAGCGCGGGCATGCCCATCCGGGCGCATTCGGCGAACAGGTCGTCC
>DASQVB010000058.1:0-9164 GCA_035640975.1 Pseudonocardiaceae bacterium | reverse complement strand
CGGCTGACGGCCTGGAGGCGGCCTGATCATGGAAACCAGGTCTCACCGAATCGACGCCAAGATCGTTTGATCTAGCCGTTGAGCAGTGCACGGGCCATCACCATGCGTTGGATCTGGTTGGTGCCTTCGTAGATCTGGGTGATCTTCGCGTCGCGCATCATCCGCTCGACGGGAAAGTCCCGGATGTAGCCGTAACCGCCGAAAAGCTGCACCGCGTCGGTGGTCACGTCCATGGCCACGTCGGAGGCGAAACACTTCGATGCCGAAGAGATGAAACCGAGCTTGTTCTCGCCGCGCTCGGCGCGGGCCGCAGCGACGTAGACCAACTGCCGGGCCGCTTCGGTCTTCATCGCCATCTCGGCCAGCATGAACTGGACACCCTGAAAGTCGGCGATCAGCTTGCCGAACTGCTTGCGTTGTTTGACGTAGGCGATCGAGGAGTCCACCGCACCCTGCGCGATACCCACGGCCTGCGCCCCGATCGTCGGACGGGTGTGATCAAGGGTCTGCAGAGCTGTCTTGAATCCGCTGCCGGGCTCGCCGATGATCCTCTCGGCCGGGATCGTGCAGTCCTCGAAATAAATTTCCCTGGTCGGGCTGCCCCTGATGCCGAGCTTGCGCTCCTTGGACCCGACTGAGAATCCCGGATCGTCCTGGTGAACGACGAAGGCACTGATCCCGCTGGCGCCCCGATCCGGGTCAGTCACCGCCATCACGGTGTACCAGGTGGACTCCCCCGCGTTGGTGATCCAACATTTGGTGCCGTTGAGCACCCAGTGGTCGCCATCGAGCCGGGCCCGAGTCCGCATCCCGGCGGCGTCGCTGCCCGCCTCTCGCTCGGACAGCGCGTAGGACACCATCGACCCCGTGGCCACCGACGGCAGCACCTGCTTGCGGAGTTCCTCAGAGCCAGTCAGCAGCAACCCCATCGTGCCCAGCTTGTTCACCGCTGGGATCAGCGAGGACGACGCGCATACCCGCGCCACCTCCTCGATCACAACGCAGGTAGCCACCGAGTCCGCACCCTCACCGCCGTAGGCCTGCGGTATGTGCACCGCATGGAAGCCCGAGCGCACCAGGGCCGCCAGTGCCTCGTGCGGGAACCGTTCCTGCTCGTCGACCTCCGCGGCATAGGGCGCGATCTCCTTCTCGGCCAGTGCCCGCACCGCCTCCCGCAGTGCCTCGTGCTCCACACCCAACTGATAGATCCCGAAGTGAGGGTTCACCGGCCGCCTCCCAATCTCACCGCGCGTTCTGGAGACAGACTGCACTAATCACGCGGCGGTTTACTGCAGTCTGTCTCCAGAACGCTGGATGGGGTCGGCAATGTGGCACGCAGGGCAGCATCGGCGTCCAGGACGCGCTCGGCTTGGTGTTCCTGAAAGGACGCCATCCGCTGGCTGAGTACCGGGTCGGAGGCGGCCAGGATGCGGATTGCAAGCAGGCCGGCGTTGCGTGCGCCGCCGATCGACACGGTGGCTACCGGCACCCCGGCGGGCATCTGCACGATCGACAGCAGTGAGTCCAACCCATCCAGATGTGCCAGCGGCACCGGCACCCCGATCACCGGCAGCACCGTGGCGCAGGCCACCATCCCAGGCAGGTGCGCTGCTCCACCGGCCCCGGCGATGATCACCGCCAGTCCCCGGTCCGCCGCGTGGCGCGCATAGTCGAGCATCCGGCCCGGAGTGCGGTGAGCCGAGATCACTGCCACCTCATGTGGCACCTCGAACTGTTCGAGCACCTCGGCGGCGACACTCATCACGGGCCAGTCCGAGTCGCTGCCCATGATCACTCCCACCCGCGGGTCCGTCACACCGTCTCCCATTCCGGCTCGTGCACCGGGTACCCGTCCGGCCAGGTTCCGGTAGCCAGGAAGGCCGCCGACGCCATCGCCACCCCACGCACCAGTGCCAGCCGCGCCCCGAGCACGGTGACGTGTCCGATCTTGCGCCTCGACCGCTCCGACTTGGCATAGAGGTGCACTTTCGCCTCCGGGTAACGGGCCATCAGGTGGTGCAACCGCTCATCGATACCCATCACCGGTGGGGTGTCGGCGGCTAGCACGTTGGCCATCACGCACACTGGGGCATGCGGCGTGGTGGATCCCAGCGGATAATCCAGCACCGCCCGAAGGTGCTGCTCGAACTGGGACGTCACCGCACCCTCGATGGTCCAGTGCCCGCTGTTGTGCGGCCGCATCGCCAACTCATTAATCAGTAGCTGCCCACCAGGCATCTCGAACAGCTCAACGGCCAGCACGCCGACCACTCCCAGCTCACGGGCCACTCGTAGCGCCAGCTCCTGGCCGGTCAAGGCGAGGGTGGGGTCCAGGCCGGGTGCCGGGGCGAGCACCTCGACACAGATCCCGTCGTGCTGCACCGTCTGCACCACCGGCCACGCCGCCCCCTGCCCGAACGGCGAGCGAGCCACCAGCGCGGCCAGCTCCCGGCGCATCGCCACGTACGGTTCGACCAGCAGCGGAGTGTCCGCGGCGAGTAGCTCGGCCACCACCCGACGCGCGTCGCTCGGGGCGTTGAGCGTCCACACACCCCGCCCGTCATAGCCACCGCGGATCGCCTTGAGCACGCATGGCCAGCCGTGCTCGGCGCCAAAACACAGCGCATCCTGCAGTCCAGTCACCTCAAGAAAGGGCGGAACCGGCATGCCCAGCCCGGCCAGTTTCTGGCGCATCAACAGCTTGTCCTGGGCGTGTACCAGTGCGTCTGGACCCGGATACACCTGCACCCCCTCTGCGACCAGAGCCCGCAAGTGCTCGGTAGGGACATGCTCATGATCAAAGGTGATGACGTCACAGCCCTGGGCGAAGCGACGCAGCACGGTCAGATCATCGGGTCGGCCCACCACTACATCGCGGGCCACCAGGGCGGCAGGCCCCACCGGCCCTTCGGCCAACACGCGCAGGGACTGACCCAGCGCCACAGCGGCCTGGTGGGTCATCCGGGCCAGCTGCCCGGCGCCCACCATGCCGACGACAGGCAAGCCGGTACGGGAGTCCACCAGCCCATGATCTTAGCCCGCGCGAGTGGACCCGGTGCCGTGTGACGGCTGGCGGGCAACCCCCAGCGCCATCCGCTCGCCGCGCGCGACCGTTCGAATCTCGCTGGGCACATCGCGCTGTGCCACCTCCGCGAAGAAGTCGGACAGCGGCGAGCGGAACACCGTGTAGTCGTCGGTGTGCACCGGGACAGTCATCCGCGGCTGGACCAACCGCACCAGATCCGCCCCCTGCCGGCCATCCATCGTGAGCGAGACGCCCAAGATCCTGGTGCCGCCCAGGTGCGCGACCATCACGTCGATGTCCGGAAAGCGCCGCCGGATCTCGCCGAGCTGCTCGCGGTAGAGGGTGTCACCGGTGATGTACAACCGCAGCGTCACCATGCCGGCCTGCTCCAGCTCGACGACGCTACCCATCACCTTCGGCAGTAAGCGATCAACCAGACCGGGCCCGTGCACCGCGGGCACGGCGGTCACCCGCAGCCGTTCGGTGCCGCGCTCGAACACCTGCTCCTGCCACGTTCGCAGGGCTGTGCACCGCTGGAAGCCCCAGCGCCCCAGCTTGCGCGCGGCCTCCGGGGTGGTCACCACCGGCAGGTCCTTGGGCAGCCCACGCTTGGCTACCCGATCGAAGTGGTCGCCGTGCAGGTGCGACAGCAGCACCGCGTCAAGCGGCGGCAGCTCGTCGGGCTGCAACGCGGGCTCGGTCAGCCGTTTCGAGGTCAGCCCGTAACCGAGGTAGGCCCGCTGGCCACGATGCAGGAAGTTCGGATCGGTCAGCAGTGTGAATCCGCCGAGGCGCAGCACAGTCGTCGCCGTTCCGATGAAGGTCAACGAGTCTGGTGCGTCGTCATGTGCGTTGTTCGTCATGCTGTTCGAGTACCCGCATCGACGCGCACTAGGCGATGACTGTGCGCGGGAGCGGCCGCCTACGGTCCGTAGACTGCGCTGGTGTCCGTGGTCGACGCTGTGCTCTCCCGCATCCCACAGCCCTATCGCGACATCGCTGTCCGCCACCGCGAGCTGGTGAAATTTGCGATGGTTGGCGGGATCGCCTACGTCGTGGACATCACGCTGTTCACGTTGCTCAAGACGACGGTGTTGGAACCCAAGCCGGTCACTTCCAAGATCATCGCCGTCCTGGTGGCGACGATCGTGTCCTACGTACTCAACCGGGAATGGTCCTTCCGAACTCGAGGTGGCCGGGAACGCCACTACGAGGCGGCGCTGTTCTTCGCAATCTGTGGCATTGGGCTGATAATCAACGCGACCCCGCTATGGATCTCACGGTATGTGCTGGATCTACAGGTCCCGCAGGTGAGCCTGCTCGTCCAAGAGGTCGCCGACTTCGCCAGCGCCAACGTGATCGGCACTGCAGTGGCGATGGTCTTCCGATGGTGGGCCTTCCGGAGGTATGTCTTTCCCGACCAGAACGTGCGCCGCCAGGTACCGGTGGCCTGACCACAGCGCCGCCGATGCTTCGACCCTGCAAGCAGGTCTCAGCGCGATTGCTTCGCCCCTGCAAGCAGATCTCAGCGCACCACGCCGGTGCTCGGCCTTGGCGGCCCGGCCAGCTCCTCGCCCCGCGGTACCCGCAGGTAGACCGCGAACCTGGCAGGTCGCGCCGAGCTGAGCTCGAGGCGTCCCCCGTCGGCCTCCACCAATGCCCGGGCCAGCGCCAGGCCGACGCCGGTGGAGGAGGCCCCGGAGACTCCCCGGTCGAAGACGTGCGGGGCCAGCTCCTCGGGTACTCCCTGGCCACCGTCAGCCACCTCCAACACCACCATCCGATCCGGTCCTACCCCACCACCTCGCGCGGACAGCGTCACCACGCCGGCCCCGTGCCGCAACGCGTTGTCGATCAGCACTCCGAGCGCCTCGCGCAGCCGTCCGGGCGTGACCCGGGCGACCAGCCCGTCAGCCACCCTCAGCCGCAACTTCCGCCGTTCGGCGTCGGCCTGCGGCTGCCAGTCGGCGACCACCCCGCCGAGCAACGCAGCAAGCTCCACCGGCTCGGCCGTGGCGGCCCGGGCCTCCTCGGTAGCCCGCAGCAGGTCGTCGAGCACCGCGCCGAGCCGCTCGGCTTGCTCCAGCGCCGCCTCGGCTTCCGCGGCGATGGCCGGATCTGGGTGCGCGGCCAACTCATCGAGTCGCAGCTGCAACGCAGTGAGCCGGCTGCGCAACTGATGTGATACGTCGCCGACGAGGTCGCGCTCCCGCTGAACGAGTTCGGCCAGTGCGGCCGCCGATGTGTCCAGCAGGTCTGCCACCCGGTCGAGCTCCGGAATGCCGTGTCGCGCTGGTGCGAGGCGAAAGTCCCCGGCCCCCAGCCGGGCGGCGCGATCGGCGACGTCCTTCAGCGGTCCCGCCAACCGCCGAGCGGTCACGGTGGCGATGGCTGCGCCGATTCCCACCGACAGCACCACGAGCAGCGCAACCATGGCGACCGCGCGCAGCTGGTCGCGTCGCATCGCATCCCCGGGAACGGCCAGCTGCGCGGTGCCGCGCTGCGCCAGCGGCAACGACTCCAGCACCGCGTCCGGCCCTGGATCGGCACCGAGCACTGATCGGCCGGCCCGCGGCGAGTCCACGATCAGCTGTCCACCGGGTGGCAGCGCCTGCTCGACCGCGCGCAGATCCGCCGACGTCGGAGGCGAACTCTGATCGTCCAGTCTGGACACCACCTGCTCCAACCGAGCCAGCAGGTCGGCCCTGGTGAAGTTCTCCGCTAACCGCCAGCTGGCAATGGCCAGCGGGATACCCAGTACCAGGCTGATGATCGTGACCACGATCAGCGTGGACTGCAGGATCCTCCACCGCACGACCGCACGCTACTTCCTCTACGACGCGTCGAAGCGGAATCCGACGCCCCGGACGGTGGCGATTCGGCTGCTGCCGATCTTGCGGCGCAGCCATGACATATGCATGTCCAGCGTCTTGGAACCTTTGAGTTCCGGGTCGTTCCACACCTCGCGCAGGATCTCCTCGCGGCTGACCACCTGCCCTGGCCGGGACAGCAGCACTCGCAGCAGCTCGAATTCCTTGTTCGCCAGCCCGACCTCGGTGCCGTCGATGAGCACCCGATGGCCGGCGAGGTCCATCCGCACGCCACCCGCCTCCAGCGCGTCCGGTGCGCTGCGGCGCAGTAGGGCACGCACCCTGGCCAACAGCTCAGCCAGCCGGAACGGCTTGGCGACGTAGTCGTCGGCGCCCGCGTCCAGCCCGACGACGAAGTCCACTTCATCGGTTCGGGCGGTGAGCATGAGTACGGGGACATCAGGGCGCACCCGCCGTAGCCGGCGGCAGACGTCCAGGCCATCCATCCCTGGCAGGCCGAGGTCGAGCACGAGAAGATTGACTTCATCCTGATCAGCGCGGGCCAGCGCGGTGTGGCCGTCACCGACCACCACCACCTCGTGACCCTCCCGCTGCAGGGCGCGAGACAGCGGCTGGGCGATGCCGATGTCGTCCTCGGCGAGGAGCACAGTGGCCACGACACTCAGCGTAGGGCCGGGTGGAAGCATTCATGCGTGTGCCCGCCGACGTACTTCTTCCCGCGGAGGCGGAGAATGACCGATCACCACCTCGACTTGATCCTAGCTCTTACCCTGGCTGACACCGCCGACGCGATCACGATGGATCGGATGGGTGCGGCGGATCTGCGCGTCGACCGCAAGCCCGACCGAACTCCGGTCACCGATGCCGACCTGGCCGTTGAGGAGGCCATCCGGGCGGTGTTGGGCCAACAACGGCCGCAGGACGCAGTGCTCGGTGAGGAGGGTGGAGGTCCGGCTGACGAGCGAGCTGGCCGAGTGTGGCTGCTGGATCCGATCGACGGGACGAAGAACTTCCTGCGCGGCGTGCCGATCTGGGCCACCCTCATCGCGCTCGTCGAGGACGGCAGGCCGGTGGTCGGGGTGATCAGCGCGCCGGCGCTGCGACGGCGCTGGTGGGCTGCTGCCGGGGCGGGTGCGTACACCCGGGACGTGTGCGGAAGCACTCGAATCATCACGGTGTCCGGGGTCGGCGATCTCTGCGACGCCTACGTGTCCACCACCCATCTCGGCAGCTGGGGGCAACACCACAGCCGGAAGTCCTTTCTCGCATTGGTGGACGCGTGCTGGGAGAGCCGGGCTTTCGGCGACTTCTGGCAGCACTGCCTGGTCGCTGAAGGGGCAATCGACCTGGCCACCGAGCCGGTCGTCAACTCCTGGGACGTGGCCGCCGCGCAGGTGCTGGTGGAGCAGGCCGGTGGCCGGTTCTCCGACCTCGACGGGGTCGCTCGACATGACGGCGGCACGGCACTGTCGTCCAATGGGTTGCTGCACGAGTCCGCTCTGGCGCTGCTGCGCCTGTGAGGGGAACATCAGTCAATTCGGCGTGGCGCGGTGAGTAGCGCCTCACCAGCTGCCCGCAAGCAATAGCGCGCCGGGCGCGACGCCGGCGATGGCTGCGGTTGTCGCGTCATCAGCACCAACCACGGCCACTGTGAGTCCGAGCGCGCCGCACGCGGTGGTCCCCGCTCCCAGCCACGACAACGACGGCTCTCCCCACACCCTGGCAAGCCCGAAAAAATGCCCGCCGACGACTGGCTCAACCTTGCTGCGTTAGCTCCACCCACCAGTGCGCAGCACACGCCCGAGCCGCTTACGCCACCAAGTGGCCCGCTGCGGGTCTACCAGTTGGTGTGTCTTCAAGAGCACCGGATCGAGCATGGCCGGCGCGCGCGGCACTGGGAGGTAGCCCTTGGCCGGCCGTAATGAATCAGCTTCGGCGACCACATCGCCGCACAACAGCGACCGGGTGCCGAGGCCACAAGCGAAGTCCAGCTCCGGCAGTGCGCCGGCAAGTGCGAGTTGGGCTGCGAGGCCGATGCTGGTCTCCAGCGCGGAGGACACCACGCAAGGCAGCCCGGCTCCCTCGGCTACCTGCAGCGCACGCCGGACGCCGCCCAGCGGGGTGCACTTGATCACTGCAACGTCGGCCGCGCCACTGACTGCGATCCGCAGCGGATCCTCCGCGCGACGGATCGACTCGTCAGCGGCGATCCGGACTTCGACGCGGCGGCGAACGGCGGCGAGCTCCTCGATGGTCCGGCACGGTTGCTCGACGTACTGCAGTCCGCCGGCTGCCTTGTCAAGTTGGCGGATGGCCCGCACCGCGGTGTCGACGTCCCAGAGGCCGTTGGCGTCAACCCTGATCGCCCCGGCCGGACCGAGCGCGTCTCGGACCGCCTCGACCCGGGCTAGGTCCTCGGCCAGCGACTCGGAATGATCGGCGACCTTGACCTTGGCGGTGCCACAACCAGAGTGTGCGGTGATCTCGTGCGCACGTTGCGGGCCCACCGTCGGAACCGTGCAGTTGATCGGGATCCGCTCCCGCACCGGCACCGGCCAGCCCATCGTTGCCTGCTCGACCGCGGTGGCCAGCCAGGACACGGCCTCCCGATCGTCGTACTCCGGAAACGGGCAGAACTCACCCCATCCGGCCGGGCCTTCGATGAGCATCCCTTCCCGGACGGTGATTCCTCGGAACCGCGTTGCCATCGGGATCGCGTAGATGCGGGCCCCGTCGCAATCCATGTTGATGGGACCTGGTGAGTTCACGCGCCGCCCCTTGCCCGCAGGGCTGATAGCAAGTAACGATATGCGCATGCGGCGCGCTGTGCTCGAGCAGTTCTGGCCGAGCCGGCGCATGGACGCGTTCGACCAATTCTGTAGCTAGGCCGCCCGTCGGCGCATGGCCTCCCCCGCCCCGCGCGGCCGATCCCCGGTGCCCCCCGCTCATCCATTTGCAGCAGTATCCCCCGCACACCAGGAGAGTTCGTGTCTGTTACCGATGAACTGCTCACCAACAACGCCCGCTACACCGAGACCTTCTCCGGGCCGCTGCCGCTGCCGCCTGCCAAGGGCGTCGCCGTGGTGGCCTGCATGGACGCCCGCCTGGATGTCTACCGCATCCTGGGTCTAAAAGAGGGCGAGGCACACGTGATCCGTAACGCGGGTGGCGTGGTCACCGATGATGAGATCCGCTCGCTGGCGATCAGCCAACGGCTGCTCGGCACCCGGGAAATCATCCTCATCCACCACACCGACTGCGGAATGCTCACCTTCACCGACGACCAGTTCAAGAGATCCATCCAGGAC
>DASQVB010000057.1:0-10556 GCA_035640975.1 Pseudonocardiaceae bacterium | reverse complement strand
CTCGGGATAGCCGGCGGTGATGTCCCGGCCGTTGCGCGAGGTGGCACGCACCAAGCCAGGAATCGCCGCGACGATCGCCCGGACACCGTCCCACTTCCACTCGAACGCCCAACCGGCACCGCCGGGCGCCGCACCGAGGCTTGCCATCATCGGCGCCACCGGATCAGGCAGGGAGACAGCCACTGCCACATTGTCGGTGTTCGGCGTTGCTGTTGGCGTGCCAAGCTATACCTTCGGCAGTTCCTGTTGCCGGCCGACGAGTGCGGCGAGGGGATCCCCGCAGGTGTGGACTCGGTCGATCACCGTTCGGGCGGTCCAGCGGTCCGGCCGAAGGTCGGGATCGTCGAGTTCTTCCCACTGGATGGGGACAGACACCGGCGCTCCAGGGGCGGGCCGAGCGCTGAAGGGAGCCACCAGGGTCTTGTTGATGGCGTTCTGGGTGTAGTCCAGGCGGGCCAGCCCTTCCCGGCGGTCTTTCTGCCACTCCCAGCTGACCAGATCGGGCACCACATGACCGATGGCGCGGGAGATCTTCTCGACCCATGCTCGGGTGTCACTAAAGGTGTAGCCGGATTTGACGGGTACCCAGATCTGGATACCCCGCTTGCCGGTGACCTTCGGCATCGCTGCCACGCCGACGTGGTCCAGCGCTACCCGGTACAGCCGCGCGAGCACCAGGACGTCCTCGAAGCTGCTCGCCGAGCCGGGATCGATGTCGATCAGGGCCCAGGTCGGCTGGTGCACATCGGGTAGCCGGGAGGTCCACGGGTGCAACTCCACCGCGCCGAAGTTCGCCAGCCAGACAAGAGCGGGCACGCTGTCGATGACGGCATACCACTGGGTCTCCCCCGGGTCGGCCTCCTCGTTGCGCCAGCGGGTCAACCACTTCGGTGCATGGCTGGGAACCTCCTTGTGCCAGAAGCCAGGGCGGTCGACGCCATCGGGGTAGCGGTGTGAGTTCACCGGTCGGCCAGCCAGGTAGGGCAGCATGAAAGGGGCGATCACGGCGTGGTAGCGGACGAGATCCCGCTTGGTGATCGGGCGCTGCCCATCACGGGCGGGAAAGAGCACCTTGTCCAAGTTGGTCAGCTTGAGTTCGCGGCCCTGCACGACCCACCGGCCCTGGCGGCCGAGCGCATCCAGCGCAGCGAGCTCTTCCTCGGTGGGCGGGTCCCAGATAAGCCCTGGTGTCGGGTCCAACCGGACGGCAGCTTCGCCGGCAGGTAGGTCGCTGCGCCAGAGCGCCTCGGGAGCTGCGGCTACCTCGTCGTTCGTCCGTCCCGTCTTGACCGACTTGGGGTGGTCCTCAGGGTTCCACCCGGGCTGCGCGTGATCATCATTCTTGTGCAGCAACAGCCATTGCTCTTTGCCCGGCCGGTCCTCGTCCGTGCGGACGAGGACGAAACGACCGGCGAGCTTTTCGCCATGGAGATCGAAGTGCAGCTCGCCGCGCTCGATCGCCCGCGCGGGATCATCAGTCCTCGACGGCTGCCACGTCCCCCAGTCCCACACGATGACGTCGCCACCACCATATTCCCCTTGCGGAATGACGCCCTCGAAGTCGAAGTATTCGAGGGGATGGTCCTCGACATGGACCGCCAGCTGCCTCGCTTTCGGGTCAAGCGTCGGTCCCCTGGGCACGGCCCAGCTGGCCAGCACCCCGTCCACTTCCAGACGCAAGTCATAGTGCAGACGACGGGCGCGGTGACGTTGCACCACGAACCGACTCGAACCCGCCGCCATCTCCGACCCCGAGGGCTCTGCGGTAATCGAGAAATCCCGCTTGGCCCGGTACGCTCGCAGCCGCTCCTGCCGGTCGCTCATCGCACGCTGTGGTCAGTCACCCGACGCCTCGGCCACGGCCTTCTCCAGCTCGGCGCGGTCCATCTTCGACCGGCCCGGGACGTCGAGGCCGCGGGCCATCTCGGTGAGATCGGCCTTACTGGCCTCAGACAGATCCGGCTCATTGCCACCATGGCGGACCGACCGGCTTGCGCCGCTGCGAGCCGAGTCGATGCTGCGTTGCAGTGCTGTGAGCAGGTCTGACATCTCGGTGGCCGCGGGCGGTTGGGCCGCCGTGACAAACTCGCGGCCGTGGCGCTTGTCCTCGATGAGCTGCTCCACGCGCTCGCTGTAGGTGTCGTGGTAGTCATCCGGTCGCCAAGGCCCACTCATCGACTCGATCAGCCCAACCGCCATGTCCAGCTCCTTGCCCCGGGCCGGTGACCGTTCCGGCACGATGTCCAGATCGTTGGCAGGGTCACGGATCTCGTCGGCGAAGAACAAGGTTTCCAATGCCAGCACGCCGTCATCGGCGCGGATCGCGGTGAGGTATTCTCTGCCGCGCATGACGAAGGTCGCGATACCCGCCCGGTTGGTCCGCGCCATGGCCTCGCAAAGCAGCGTGTAGGGACGGACGTACTGCTCGCCGCTGGGAGCGAGCCAGTACGTCTTCTGAAAGTAGATAGGGTCGATTTCGTCAAGATCGACGAACGTGGTGATGTCGATGGTGCGGGAGCGACCCGGGGCAATGGCCTCCAGTTCCTCCGGCTCGACGAGCACATAGTCTCCGCCGCCGATGTCCCTGCCCTTGACGATATCGGCGTAGTCCACTTCCTTACCGGTCCGCTCATTGATGCGCTGGTAGCGAATGCGGTCAGCGGTGCCACGTTGGAACTGGTGGAAATGGACGGTGTGATCCTGGGTGGCGCTGAACAGACCAACCGGGATCACCACCAGGCCGAAGTTGATCGATCCCGTCCAGATAGCGCGTGCCATCGCCGTTGACCTCCTCTGGCAGCTGCCGGGGGGCCGAAAGCTCTACTCCCCGGACCCCGGCTCTGCCATCTGCCGGTGAGCGGCCGCCTTGAGTTTATCGGGAAGCACACCGCTGGCGAGTCCTTGCGCCTTGGTCATGACCGAACCAGCGACCACCTTGTTCTTACCCTCCATGAGAGCATGGAAGCCGTGCTTGGCGACCTGGGCCGGGTCGTCCTTGGGCCCCTGGCCGATCCTCGTGTCGTCCATGTTGGCGCGGTGAAAGAAGTTCGTATCGGTCGGACCGGGCATCAGCGAGGTGATGGTGACCTTGGTGTCCTTGAGTTCGTTGCCCAGCGCCTCGGCGAATGACTGCAGGAAAGACTTTGAGGCGTTGTAGACCGCTTGGAAGGAACCCGGCATGGTGGAGGCGATCGATGAGGTGATCAGCATCCGGCCGTCATTACGGGCGACCATCTCCTGCAACAGCCGCTTGGCCAAATGCACGGTCGATCTGACGTTGAGATCAATGATCCTGAGCTCGTCGGCGAGATCGGTGTCGATAAAGGCACCACCCTGGCCGACGCCGGCGTTGAGCGCGGCGGCGCTCACCGGCCGCCCGGTCGCCGTGATCGCGGCGTAGAGCCGCTCGACCCCGTCGTAGGTGCTCAGATCGGTCTGCACCGAGTGGACCTGGATGCCCGCTGACTGCAACTGATCAGCGGCCGACCGTAAGCCCTCATCCTCAGCGGTGACGAGCAAGTCGAAACCATTCTGAGCGAACTGCTTGGCGAGCTCGAAACCAATACCGCTGGAGGCACCAGTCACAACAGCGAACGGCTTGATGTCTGTCATAAGCCAGGCGTACCCCCAGCAGGCACCGCTTACTCTCCCTGTGTCCACCGATTTCGTCGCGCCCCGACGCGACCCGTGAAGTAGGTTGCCCTCATGTGGACAGCGCGGTGTAATCGGGCCAAGGTGGGCATATCTGGCAATGATGGGTTACGCGACGAAGGGAGGGCCATGAGTGAGTCGCATCATGACGGCTACTGGATGCACGACAAGGCACCTCTCCCGGTGGCATATGCCGTACAGGCCGCCGAAGCAATCCGCGAGGCCACCTACCGGATGCAGCTGGCTCAGGAAGTTCCCGAGCGGCTTGACGTGCACAGCCTGACCGCGGTCGGGGCCGCGCTCGAAGACATCACCCGGGGATTGGCGCAGTTCGCCGGCCAGGTCGCGACAGTGCTTCCTGATTCGGTTGATCAACACTTGACGGCATCCCAGGAGATTCGCGACGGGCTGGTCGCCTTTCGTATCGCAGTGCTGGACGCCAGTGTCGCGGCGCGATCGCTCGAGTCGTCCGCCACCTTGGTAGGCGAGGGCGCGGTGCCACATCAACGTCGCAGGTGAATCAACATCAGCGGCAGACCCGAACCAGGCCTTCCTGCACCACGCTGGCGATCAACCTGCCATCCCGGCTGAAAAACTGTCCGGTGGCCAGCCCGCGTCCTCCTGTTGCCGACGGTGAGGCACAGTCGTAGAGCAGCCAGTCGTCGATCCGAAACGGTCGGTGGAACCACATCGCATGGTCCAAGCTGGCGGCCACCAGGTCTTGGCCGAGCGTGTGACCGTGTCCGGCTGCCACCGACCACAGCAAGGTCAGGTCCGAGGCAAAAGCCAGCACGCACACGTGCACCAGGGGATCGTCGGGAAGCACGCCGTCGGCGCGCAGCCACAGCTGATGGTGCTCTCCGGATCTGGCTTCGGCTCGCTCGCCAGCCCACACCGGCGGGGTCACGTAGCGCAGATCGAACGGCCGTGGCATGCGTGTGATCGCGTATGGGGCATCGCCGGCACGGCGAGCCCATGCTTCCAGGTCGTCGAGCTGTTCCGGGGGCGCGACCTCGGGCATCGGGTCGGCGTGTTCCAGGCCCTGCTCCGATAACTGAAACGACGCGGACAGCGAAAAGATCGCCTTGCCGTGCTGGATCGCCACTACCCGGCGAGTAGTGAACGACCGCCCATCACGAAGTCGGTCCACGTCGTAGATGATCGGCACCCGCGGATCACCGGCTCGGATGAAATAGGCGTGCAGCGAATGCACCCCGCGATCAGGCGGCACGGTGCGACCGGCCGCGACCAACGCCTGACCGGCGACCTGCCCACCGAAGATCCGCACCGAGGGCTCCAACGGACTGACTCCGCGGAAGATGTCCTCCTCGATGCGCTCGAGGTCCAGCAAGGCCACCAGACGATCCACCACCGGTTGGCCGCGTGGCACCTCGCTCACGCCGGTCTGGAGAGTGTCAGCCAAGGTCCTCCTCGCCCAGGCGGTGCACCCGGACGAGGTTAGTAGAACCCACGGTCGCTGGCGGAGATCCCGCCACGATCACCACCAGATCGCCTGGCTGGTATCGCCCGATCGTCAACATCGCTTGGTCCACCTGCCGGACCATCGCATCCGTGCTCTCGACCCGCGGTACGAGGAAAGTCTCGGTACCCCAGGTCAGCGCGAGCTGACTGCGCACCGGGGGCTCCGGGGTGAATGCCAGCAGTGGTAGGTGGGTGTGCAACCGGGCCAGCCTACGAACGGTGTCCCCGGACTGGGTGAATGCCACCAGCGCCTTGGCCGCCAACCGCTCCCCGATGTCGCGGGCGGCGTAGGACAGCACCCCACGCTTGGTCCGCGGCACGTGGTTGAGCGGTGGGACGTGCGGCGAATCGGCCTCGACAGCCTCGACGATACGGCTCATCGTTTCGACGGACTGGATCGGGTAGCGCCCGACTGCAGTCTCCCCGGACAGCATGACCGCGTCGGCACCGTCGAGCACCGCGTTGGCCACGTCGGAGGCCTCGGCCCTGGTCGGCCGGACATTACCGATCATGGAGTCCAGCATCTGGGTGGCCACGATGATCGGTTTGGCGTTCTCCCTAGCGATCTGGATGGCCCGCTTCTGCACCAGCGGCACCCGTTCCAAGGGCAGCTCGACCCCGAGATCACCACGGGCGACCATCATCCCGTCGAAGGCCAGCACGACTGCCTCGAGGTTCTCGACCGCCTCAGGCTTCTCCAGCTTGGCGATCACCGGCAACCGGCCACCGGGCACCTCGTCCATCGTGCGGTGCACCAGGTCGATATCGGCCGGAGAGCGTACGAAGGACAGCGCTACCAGGTCCACCCGCAGCCGCAACGCGAATTCCAGATCGGTGATGTCCTTGGCGGACAACGCCGGCACCGAGACACTCATCCCAGGCAGAGACAGGCCCTTGTGGTCGCTGACCGTGCCACCCTCGACAACCTCGCAGACCACGTCCAAGTCTTCGACCTTGCGGACCATCAAGGCGACCTTGCCGTCATCGACGAGCAGGACGTCACCTTCGCGGGCGTCAGCGGCGAGGCCCGCATAGGTGGTGGAGATCCGGTCGTGGGTGCCAGCGACATCCTCGACTGTTACCCGCACCTGGTCGCCGGTGCGCCACTCCACCGGGCCGGCCGCGAACCGTCCGAGCCGGATCTTCGGTCCCTGCAGGTCGGCGAGGATCCCGACCGCTTTGCCGAACTCATCGCTGGCCTGCCGGACCATCGCGTAGACCCGCTCGTGGTCAGCATGAGTGCCGTGACTGAAGTTGAGGCGGGCAACGTCCATGCCGGCCCGGACCAACTCCCGCACCTTCTCCGGGGTCGCGGTAGCCGGACCAATCGTACAGACGATCTTCGCGCGTCGACTCACGGTGTCCAGCGTAGCGGTGCGTAGTACGCGTTCCGATAGCCACCAGGTTGCATGCGGGTGACCAGCCGGACATGCCGGAGCTACCAGCTAGATGTCCGCAGACGCACGCTGAGCTAGGGCATGACCACGGAGTGTGTCCGGATCCTCCCGGCCACGGCGGGCCAGCAGCAGGTAGAGCACCGCACCGAGAAACACCACGACTGACGTGATCACGTTGATCCGCTGTCCGAAGACCATCGTGGCCGGATCGGTGCGCATCAGCTCGATCCAGAACCGGCCCAGGGTGTAACCCGCGACGTAGAGCGCGAAGGCCCGCCCATGGCCAAGGTGAAAACGCCGATCGGCCCACACCACCAGCACCGCGACGCCAAGACACCACAGCAGTTCGTAGAGGAAGGTCGGATGCACGATCTCCACCGGAGGACCCTGCGCGATCCCATTCAATGGATCGAGGGCACCGGTGGCCGGATTCACCCGTTCCCGGATCTCCAGTCCCCAGGGCAGCGAAGTCGGACCGCCGTAGAGCTCCTGGTTGAACCAATTGCCCAGCCTGCCGATGGCCTGGGCGACCACAATGGCCGGCGCGAGCGCATCTGCCATCGCCGGCAGCGGGATGCCTCGGCGCCGGCAGCCGATCCAGGCGCCCAGACTGCCGAGCGCGATCGCCCCCCAGATACCCAAGCCGCCCTGCCAGATCTTCAGCGCGTCCACCGGGTTACCGCCGGGCCCGAAGTACTGCTCCCAGTCCGTCGCTACGTGATAGAGCCGCCCACCCACCAAACCGAACGGCACCGCGAACGCAGCGATATCAGTTACGGTGCCGGGCTCGCCACCTCGGGCCTGCCAGCGCCGTTCCCCCCACAGGATGGCCACCACGATTCCGGCGATGATGCACAGCGCATAAGCCCGAATCGGCACCGGTCCCAGGTACCAAACTCCGCGGTCCGGGCTGGGGATCGCGGCAAGCAACATCGCAGTGGACACGGCGACACGGTATCTGCCACCCAAACAGCCCCACCGTGGCCCTCCGATCTTTTGTCCATTCAGCGGGCTGGGCGGGGTTTCGGGGGCCCAATAACCCCGCCCAGCCCGCTGAATGCGGAACGGGAGGCGGTCAGGCGGGTTGGGGGGCGGGTCGGCGTACTCCGGTGGCGAGATCGGTCGCCAGCGCACGAACGCTGGCCTCACCACTGGCGGCGGCGGTCACGAAGGCGGAACCGACGATCACGCCATCAGCGAAGGCCGCCACCTCGGCCGCTTGCTCGCCATCGCGTACCCCGAGTCCGACGCTTACCGGCAGCTCCTGTGTGTACTTGCGGGTCCTGCCCACCAGCTCCGCGGCGGCGCTGCTCACCGCGTCACGGGCGCCGGTGACTCCCATCACCGAGCTCGCGTAGAGGAAGCCGCGGGTCGCTGCCACGGTGTCGGCGATCCGCTGGTCGGTCGACGAGGGAGCCACCAGGAAGATCCGGTCCAGATCGTGCGCCTGCGCCGCGGCCAACCAGGCCTGTGCCTCGTCGGGAATCAGGTCGGGGGTGATGACACCGAGCCCCCCAGCGGCGGCGAGATCCCGGGCGAAGGCGTTCACGCCGTAGCGGTGCACCGGGTTCCAATATGTCATCACCACCGCGCGTCCCCCGGCGGCAGCGACCGACTCCACCACCGAGAACACGTCGCGCAGCCGCACCCCACCGCGTAAGGCAGCGTCGGCGGCAGCTTGGACGGTCGGCCCGTCCAGCACCGGATCGGAATAGGGCACCCCGACCTCGACCAGGTCGCAACCACTGTCCAACATGGCACCAAACAGTGCCCGGGATCCATCTACGGTGGGATAGCCGGCGGGCAGGTAGCCGATCAGCGCGGCCCGGTGCTCGGCCCGGCAGGCCTCGAACAGCGGCGCCAACCGGACGTTCATTCCGCCGCCTCCGCGGGAAAAAGTACGCCGGCGGTCACTGCTGGTCCTCCAGCAGATCGAACCACTTCACTGCGGTGTCCACGTCCTTGTCACCCCGGCCGGACAGGTTGACCAGCAACAAAGCCCCTTCTCCCAGCTCCTTCCCGAGCCGTAACGCGCCGGCCACCGCGTGCGCCGACTCGATCGCCGGGATGATTCCCTCCGTGCGGGACAGCAGCTGGAAGGCGTCCATCGCCTGCGCATCGGTGATCGGCCGGTATTCGGCGCGCCCGGTGTCCTTGAGCCAGGAATGCTCAGGCCCCACCCCCGGATAATCCAGTCCGGCCGAGATCGAGTGCGTCTCCACGGTCTGCCCATCATCGTCTTGCAGCAGGTAGGACAGCGCGCCGTGCAGCATCCCGGGCTCGCCGGCAGACAGTGTCGCCGCATGGCGCCCTGAGTCCACCCCGTCACCGGCAGCTTCGAAGCCGACCAGACGCACTGCCAGGTCGTCGATGAACGGGTGGAAGATGCCGATCGCGTTGGAGCCGCCACCGACGCAGGCGGCCACCGCATCGGGCAACCGGCCATACCGGGCCAGCACCTGCTCGCGGGCCTCCAACCCGATGACCCGGTGGAAGTCGCGCACCATCACCGGGAAGGGATGCGGTCCGGCGACCGTTCCCAGCAAGTAGTGCGTGGTGTCCACATTGGTCACCCAGTCCCGCAGCGCCTCGTTGATGGAGTCCTTGAGGGTGCGCGAACCGGTCTTCACCGGCACCACCTCCGCGCCGAGCAGCCGCATCCGGGCAACATTGAGCGCTTGACGCTGGGTATCCACCTCACCCATGTAGACCACGCACTCCAGGCTCAGCAGCGCGCAGGCAGTTGCGGTGGCGACCCCGTGCTGGCCGGCTCCAGTCTCCGCGATCACCCGCGGTTTGCCCATCCGCTTGGTGAGCAGCGCCTGACCCAACACATTGTTGATCTTGTGTGAACCGGTGTGGTTGAGATCCTCGCGTTTGAGCAGGATTCGCGCCCCGCCGGCGTGCTGGGACAGCGTAAACGCCTCAGTGATCGGCGAGGGTCGGCCAGTGTAGTCCGCGAGCAGGCCGTTCAGCCGGGTGGTGAACTCCGGATCGGATCGGGCGTCGGCATAAGCGGCGGTGAGCTCGTCGAGAGCGGCGATGAGCGCCTCGGGCACGAACCGGCCGCCATAGCGTCCGAAGTGCCCACTGGCATCAGGCTGTATAGTGTCGGGCGCAACGGGCTGGACGTTGACCACGTCATTCACCGGGTCCCATCAGCGCACCGGCTTCGGGCAGGCTGGGTGCGACCCGGCGGTGACCAGCTGGACGACCGCGGCTTTGGGGTCTCCGCTGGTCACCAGCCCTTCACCGACAAGCACCGCGTCTGCTCCCGCACCAGCGTAGGCCAGCAGATCCGCCGGCCCGCGCACTCCGGACTCGGCGACCCGCAAGACGTCACCCGGCAGCCCAGGCGCGATCTTGCTGAAGACCGCGGGATTCACCTCCAGGGTGTGCAGGTCGCGAGCGTTGACTCCGATCAGGGTTGCCCCCACCTCCAGCGCGCGGTCGGCCTCCTCAGCAGTGTGCACCTCAACCAGCGCGGCCATACCCAGTGACTCGACCCGGTCGACCAGCGCCACCAGCGCGTTCTGCTCCAGTGCGGCGACGATGAGCAGCACCACGTCCGCACCGTGCGCGCGTGCCTCGTGCACCTGGTAGGGGCTGACGATGAAGTCCTTGCGCAGCACTGGCACGTCCACCACAGCACGTACCGCATCCAGGTCAGCCAGTGACCCGCCGAACCTCCGGCCCTCGGTCAACACACTGATCATGCGGGCGCCGGCCTGCGCGTAGTCGGCGGCGAGCGCGGCCGGATCCGGGATATCGGCCAGGGCTCCTCGGGACGGGCTGCAGCGCTTGACCTCAGCGATGACGCCGATCCCCGGGCCGCGCAGCGCCGCCAGGGCATCCCGAGGAGGCGTCACCCGGGTGGCGCGCCGCTTGATCTCGGTGAACCCAACGACGGCTTCGCGGTCCGCGAGGTCCGCTCTGACCCCTTCGAGGATCGCCTCCAAGACGCTCAAGCCTCTCCCCTTCCGCCCCCCAGTGCCGAGCCGGACCTCGATGCTAGCTCCGGCCGGT
>DASQVB010000056.1:0-6409 GCA_035640975.1 Pseudonocardiaceae bacterium | reverse complement strand
GAGTGCGTCGTCGCCGCGACCTGCTGGCGCAGCGTGTCGGTTTCCCGTTCTAGCTGATCGTGCCGTTGCGCCCACCGGGCGTGCGCTTCCCGGTCGTCACAGCCGTGGCAGGGGTGCGCGCGCAGCGCCCGGCGCAGCGCTGCCAACTCGGCGTCGTCGGCCGCATCGCTGCGCCGCCGGGCCCGGGGCGGCACCGTGATACCGGTCTGGCGCAGCGTGGAGGCGAGGTCGCGGCGGACCCGAGGAACCCGGTGCTCTACCCGCTTGGGCAGCCGCATCCGGCCGAGCACCTGCACCGGGGTGGGGAAGTCGACAATCGAGAGCCGGCCGGCCCACCGGTCCTCGGTGAGCACCAGCGGGCGAGGATCGTCGTGGGGACCGTCACCGGGATCGAGCACCAGGGCCAGACCCGACCGGCGCCCACCGGGAACCGCGATGACGTCGCCGCGCTGCAGCTGCCCAAGGGATGCCACCCTCTCGCTGCGACGTGCCGCAGCGCCATCGCGGGCCAGGCTGCGCTCCCGCTCGGAGATCTGCCTGCGTAACCGGGCGTACTCGGTGAAATCGCCCAGGTGACAGGTCATCGAATCGGTGTAGCCCGCCAAGCCTTCGACGTTGCGGTCGATCCGCCGGGCCAGCCCCACCACCGAGCGGTCGGCTTGGAACTGGGCGAAGGACCGCTCCAGCAGGGCCCGGCCGGCTTCCGCCCCGACTCGGTCGATCAGGTTGACGGTCATGTTGTAGCCGGGCCGAAACGAGCTACGCAACGGGTAGGTGCGGGCCGACGCCAGCCCCGCCACCTGGGTGGGGTCCACACCGGGTTGCCACAGCACCACGGCATGGCCCTCGACGTCGATGCCGCGTCGCCCGGCCCGCCCGGTGAGTTGGGTGTACTCACCGGGCGTGAGATCGAGATGGGCCTCCCCGTTGAACTTGACCAACCGCTCCAGCACCACCGTGCGGGCCGGCATGTTGATCCCCAGCGCGAGGGTCTCGGTGGCGAACACCGCCTTGACCAACCCGCGGACGAACAGTTGCTCCACGGTCTCCTTGAACGCAGGCAGCATCCCGGCGTGGTGGGCGGCGACGCCGCGCTCCAGTGCCTCGCGCCACTCCCAGAAACCGAGCACGGCGAGGTCACCCTCGGGCAGGTCGGCAGTACGGGTGTCCACCACCACGCGGATCTGCGCGGACTCCTCGGGGGTGGTCAGCCGCAACCCGCTGCGCACGCACTGGCTCACCGCGGCGTCACAGCCGGCCCGGCTGAAGATAAACGTGATCGCCGGCAGCAGGGCGTCGCGGTCCAGCCGCGCCACCACATCCGCCCGGGCCGGGGGACGGAACCGGGGCACTCCACGGCGCGGCCGGTCCCAACCGCCGTGGCGCTCGAGCTCCTGCACGCGGCGGACAAGTTGCGGGTCGACGGTGACGCGTCCACCGTTGTTCGCGGCGAACAGATCGAACATTCGCGAACCGGCCATCATGTGCTGCCACAGCGGCACCGGGCGGTGCTCATCGACCACCACTGTGGTGTCGCCGCGCACGTCGACCAGCCACTCGCCGAACTCCTCGGCGTTGCTCACGGTGGCGGACAGACCCACCAGCCGCACGCTGCCCGGCAGGTTGAGGATCACCTCCTCCCACACCGCCCCGCGGAACCGGTCGGCGAGGTAGTGCACCTCATCCATCACCACGTAGGCCAGCCCGCCCAGCGTGGCCGACCCGGCGTAGAGCATGTTCCGCAGCACCTCGGTCGTCATCACGACCACCGGTGCGTTCCCGTTGATCGAGGTGTCCCCGGTGAGCAGGCCGACGGCGTCCGGGCCGTGGCGGGTCACCAGATCGGCGTACTTCTGGTTGGACAGTGCCTTGATCGGTGTCGTGTAGAAGCATTTGCGGTGCTGCGACAGCGCCAGGTGGACGGCGAACTCACCGATCACGGTCTTGCCCGCACCGGTGGGTGCGCACACCAGCACCCCATGCCCGTCCTCGAGGGCTTCACATGCTTGTCGCTGGAAGGGGTCGAGTTCGAAGCTCAAGCCGCTGGCGAACTCCTTGAGGTTCGACGCTTCGGTGCGAGAGCGGCTGGCCACTGCCCCAGGCTAGGCCACGACGGTGAGCGCAGCGGGTTCGCAGTGCATGGTCACCGGCAGGGTGCCCTGCGGCTCGCCGTCGGCGTAGACCGGCCAGCCCGGGTCGCCGTCGATGCGTACCGTCGCGGCCCGCAGCACGGTCACCTCCGGCTCGTCGACATGGGCGCCGGTACGCAGCGAAGGGAAAACCCGCACCAGGCGGCGCCTGCTCACCGCGGCGATGGCGATGACGTCGAGCAGGCCGTCGTCCAGGGCGGCATCCGGGCAGATCCGCAATCCCCCGCCATAGCTGGGTCCGTTGCCGACCGCGACCAGAATCGCCTCCAGGTCCACCTTGCTGTCCCCGGCCTGTACCCGCACCGGCCGCGGAGTCAGGGCGGCGAGCTCGGCGAGCACTGCCAGATCGTAGCGGCGTGGCCCGGCCGGCCAGCGCATCGCGTTGGCCCGGGCGTTCACCGCGGCATCGAAACCGGTACACAGCACCGTGGTGCAGCAGGCTCCGCCCTCAACGCGGCCGACGTCGATGCGCCGCCGCCATCCGCTGCGCAGCGCGTCAGCGACATGCCGCGCGGCGAGCACCGGATCGCTCGGGATGCCCAGCGCGGTGGCCAGATCGTTGCCGGTTCCGCTGGGTAGCACCGCTAGCGCGGTATTGGTGCCCGCGACGGCCTGAGCGGCCAGGTGCACCGTGCCGTCGCCGCCCAGCACCGCCAGCACGTCGTCATCGCGCTGCGCGGCCTGCGCGGCCAGCCTGCTGGTCGCTGCCGCGTCGGCGGTCACCGTGGCGGTCAGCCGGGGTACCGCGGCGCGCAGCGTGTCGGCCACGGTGCCCGCCACGCGGATCGCCGCACCGCGACCGGAATGTGGGTTGACGATCAGCGTGGCGCGCATGGGGTTGCATGCTACGGCCCGTGAGTAGCGAGCGATTTCGCCGGCAGATAGCCGAAGACGGACCACCCAGCACTACCTTGCTCACCGACGCACCGAGCACGAGAACCGCAGTTGAACACGCGAGAACCACTGTCGGACACGTGGCTGGAAGTACCCCCAGAATGCGAACGAGATGATCCCGAAGACGGTGAAGAGGACAGCTGCCTTGGTCATTTTCTCCAGGATGGTTTCCTTCATCGTCAGATCAACAGCCTGCCCAACGCCCGCGACAAATTGAACATTGATGAAGACGAATGCGATGAGCAAGAAAACCGCTACCCAGACTGCCGGCTTCCATTGCCAAACTTCTTTTCCTTTGAGGAAGGTCAGAGGCATCATTCCGAAGACGGCAGTCTCCAGTCCAAGCAGGAAGAAGGTAGCGAGAAATGCGTCGAGGACTAGCCACCCAAACCCCGCCGGGCCCTGATGTAAGGCGTGATCGAGCGGGACCCAGGCGAACCAGGAAATGACACTGACAGCAAATAGACATAGTACGCCAATCAGCGTGCGGCGTCCTTTCTCTTCTTTCTCCTCTCCTTCATTAAGATTTTTCAGTGCACGGTTGGTGCCGATATAGACCGCAATCAGGCCATAGATGTAAGGTGGCGAGAACTCCGCCAGGCGGGACAGCAATGCAAGAAAACCGGCCAAAACCAGAGCGGATGGCAGCACGCGCCACTGCGGCTCACGCTGCTTGTGTTGCTTCGACCATGCCGAGCTGGGATGTCTCCACTGGGAATAGAGCCCACCAGGCATCTCCAAGATGACCGCAACGAGTGGGACGGCGAGCAGATAGCCTACCGCCTGCGCTAGTGTGGCTGCATCAAGGCCAGCTTCCCCCTTCGGTACGACGGCCATCAGCAGCAGCACTGCCGCGACGACCCCAAGAAAGTTGAGATAGACCCAAGACGGCAGGTTCAGTCGTGGCGGTCTCGGTATCCAACGGAACCAGCCGTTGATTTCTTCCCGGTTTTTTTCGAACGTGCTTTCAACTATAACAGCGGGAAAAGCAACAACCAGCACGAGCAGCAGAACGAGAAGTCCACTGAGCAGTAGTTGAAGTGGCAGGAGCTGATTGCCGAACACATCAACTGGCGAGGACACCTGAGTCGCCAGATACGCCCTTTTCACGTGTTCGGCGGGCGGACTGGCCGAGATGGGTGGCTCCGGCGGGACGGGCTGGATCTGCTGGCCCGGGGGGACAGGCGGCACCGGAGGGACCGGTTGGACCGGAGAGACCGGAGGAGGGACCGGAGGGACTGGCAGGGCCGAAGGAGGGACTGGCTGGCCGGGCGGGACTGGCTGGCCGGGCGAAACCGGCGAGCCAGTATGGGAAGCGGTCGGCAGAGTCGTTGTCGAAGGCGGCAGCACGGCAAAAATCGTCTGAGCGCTCTCGGTGCCTTCTTCCGCACTGGTCTTTCCGGCGACCTGGTGGTCTCCCGGCGCCGCCGTTTGCGGCACTGAGACATCCGTCGAAAATGCGCCGTTGGAGTTCATCGCCGCTGTGCCGATTTTTTGATTAGTGTCCCAGAATACGTCAACCTGAGGGCATTTATCGGTACAGGAACTGTACCCACTCCCCACGACATGAAACCGTGTGCCGGGTGGACCTTTCTTGGGGCTCAAGGCCAGAACCGGTGAAGGCCGTACGGTGAAGGTAGCTCCAGCGCTCTCCGCGCCTTCTCCGGTACTGGCCTTCCCGGCGACTTGGTGGTCTCCCGGCGCCGCCGTCTGCGGCACTGAGACATCCGTCGAAAATGCGCCATCGGAGTCAATCATCGCGGTGCCGATTTTGTGATTCGTGTCCCAGAAAACCTCAATTCGAGGACATTCGATGTCGATGTCCTCCTTGCCACAAGGGCTGTACCCACTCCCCCCGACCTTGAACAGTGTGCCGGGTCGGCCTTCCTTGGGGCTCAACGTCAGGGTCGGTTCGGCAATCGACGCTGTAAGACTAAAGTCTTCAGCATCGTGGACGCCAAAAACCCCCATACTCGTCACGAGCCAGCTGGCTACAATTGCTACTAACAGGAATACGGCAGCGCAGCGGGCCAGTGCCCGGCTAGAAACGGTCGTCATCACGAAAACTCTCTGCCCATGAGGGCTGCGGGAGAACCTAACTTACGAAGGTTGATGTGCGCCTTCCAGCACGCCCTACCCGGGTCTCGCGGCACACCGCCGGAGCGTGCTGTCCGCAAATCGAGCCAGCCAGCTAGCGCGTCGCCGTAGGCATACCGTAATATCAGGCAGGGCCATTCTGAAGGCCGAATTTGTCCCGTACGGCCGAGGTCATCGGCCTCCTTTGCAGGTAATCGATGATTCTGTCGCTTGGTGACTTGGGAACAGCAACGTTCCCCAGCCCACTGTGGTGAGCTGCCGTGGGTGGCACGTGATGCGACGTTCAGACCAGGTGGTGCCCGCGCCGGAATCGCGGTGCCATGCCTAGGACAACCATCCCGAGCGCTGTAGTTCCCACAGCAATGACTCGGCGCATGCGCACCCCCTCCCTTGACTCGCCATCAGGGCCCAACTTAAGTCGCTACGGGCCAAGCTCAAAACCCGCCAGATTAATCGGCGTCCCTGGCCAATGCCTCTCCTGCCCCTCATCGTTGGTATGTTGTTGCTTGTTACAGGCAGGCGTATGCGGATCAACCGATGCCGGAGGTGGGTGCGCTAGCTTTACAGCCCTGCGAGCCGCTCCACCGGGTGTCTTGGAACGGCTACGTCGTCGAGTTACTCCGCACACCCAAGGGCGCCAGAGTTGTTTAGCGCTACAGCGGCACACCACGCTCAGGCATGAAAAACCGTTAAGTTCACCGCCGTTAGCCGATGCCACGCAGCTCCACAACGACGTAAAGATCGACCCCTTGGAACATCGAAACGAAAACTAGAGATAAGTCCTGATCATGGCTGGCCTGCAAATACCAATCCGGTCGCATGCTGCTGAGGTACATCGCGGTTCCGCCACGGTGGACTAATACGGCAATAGTAGAGATGTGTTGCGATTGAGTTCCTGCCCGATGAGCGGCCTACCGTCGTTTCACCAGCGGGTTCACCCACGCAGAGCTGGAGCATAATTCTTCCTCGACAACGTCGGCCAACGCCTGATCGAGTCCAAGCGCCGTGACCATGATAAGCTCCAATTCGCCACGGTGCTGTTGGGCTTGCTGAGTGGAAATAGGCTCAGCCGGGCACTGATGCGTTGGCGGATGACCTACTCGGGCACGCTGGGTTGATGCGTCGTCGCCCTGCCCGAGTGCAGCACCGAGGTGGGACGCGTGCTGTTCGAGGATGCGGCATTACCATCCGCTGGAGCGGTTCTCGGGAGTCGGGTTCCGGCACTGCTGGTATATGGGGATCGTGACTCCACTGTTTCCTACGACAGC
>DASQVB010000055.1:0-5075 GCA_035640975.1 Pseudonocardiaceae bacterium | reverse complement strand
GGAGTCTGAACCATGAAGCGCTCGTAGTCCTCGTCGTCACAGAAGCCCATGACACGCTCCACGCCCGCCCGGTTGTACCAGGAACGGTCGAAGAACACGATCTCACCGGCAGCGGGCGTTGCTCGATGTACCGCTGGAAGTACCACTGCGTGCGCTGCACCTCAGTGGGCTTCTCCAGCGCCACCACCCGCGCGCCACGCGGATTGAGATGCTCGGTGTAGCTGCGAATGGTGCCGCCCTTGCCTGCGGCGTCGCGTCCTTCGAAGACGACGACCAGCCGGCGATCGGTGTGCTTGATCCATGCCTGCAGCTTCAGCAGCTCAATTTGGAGCAGTCGCTTGGTCCGGTCGTAGTCCCGTCTCACCATCCGCTGCTCGTAGGGGTAATCCTCCCGCCAGGTCTCGACTGGCTGACCGTCGGCGTCGAGCAGCACTGGCTCACCAGTATCGTCGGCGTCAACCTCGATCTCCAGCTCCTCCAGGCTGTCCAGCAAATCATCGGCCTGAATCGTGCGTCCAGGAAACTCCATCGGTGCGCGTTTGCTGTCTGCCATAACGCCTCGACCACCAAGGGCATCGCGCCGACAACGGAGCACCGGCGACCTACCCGTCTTATTTACCTTGCAACGGTGGGCGGCTGACGTCTATCTGCCGGTCCATCCAGCACCGTCTTCGTCGGAGAGGTGGATCAGCAGTGTGTGATTGTCGTGCTCGACGCGCAGGCGATGGCGTGAATTCGTCTGTTCGTGTAGATCCCGAACAACCTTCCCGCCGACGCTTTCCTCAGCGACGAAGGAGGTCCAGCGCCGCCGCCGAGTGGACGGACGTGCCTACCTCGGGTGCCTGTGCCTCGACAACCTCGGCGGAGCTGCCGTAGTCAGGGCTTTCGGCCCACACCCACGTAAACGCCACGTGGCCCGGTGTCATCACAGCCCGGTTCGCGCCGCCACTCCGGCGCATCCACCACTCCTGGCTCCACGAGTTCGAAGCCGTCGAACATGGCGAGCACCTCGTTATATGACCGGAAATACATCGGGTCTCGACTGTTTCTCATCGCCTCGACCACGGCGGCCATCCCGGTCGGCGCCTGGTCGGCGGTCAGGTGCGACAGTGCGAGCAGGCTGCTAGCCGGCAGTGCATCACGGTACCGGCTCAAGACACCGGAGGGATCTTTCTCATCCGGCACGAAGTGGAACACGGCGACCATCAGCAGGCCAATAGGCTTACTGAAGTCCAGGAGCCGCTGCACCGCGGGCGCGCTGAGCACCGTCGCCGGCTGGCAGAGGTCGGCAGCGACCACGGTGGCGTTTTCGTTGCCCTCGAGAATGAGCTGGCTGTGCGCTACGGCTACCTCATCGTGGTCCACGTAAACCACGCGGCACATCGGATCGGCCTCCTGCGCGACCTCGTGCACGTTGCCGACGGTGGGAATGCCTGACCCGAGATCGAGGAACTGGGTGATGCCTTGGTCGACCATGTGCAGCACCGCCCGGCGCAAGAACGCTCGGTTGGAGCTGGCGATGCGCCGCCCATTGGGCAGCGCTCGGAGCACCTTCTCTCCGACGGCACGGTCGGCAGCGAAGTTGTGTCCGCCGCCGAGCAGGTAGTCGTAGACACGGGCAGCACTGGGCAGTTCCACGTTGATGCCATCTGGCACCCACTGCTCACTCGACACTCGGTTCATCCCTCGGGAGCCTACTCAACGCCGTTGAGGACCTATCTTGGGCAGCTATGACGACGCCCAGTTCGGACTGGCCCGGAAGACCTGGTCCGCCTGCCCCATCTGGGCGGGTAGAGCTGGCGCGGCAGTGGGAGAGGGCGCTGAGAGGCACGGCCTATGTGCCGATATCGCGCGTCGCGATTGAGCGCTTGCTGCGCGAGCTGCTCGACCAGCTGTGCGACAGTCTCGCGGCGGAGAAGGTGTCCCCAGCGGTTGGTAGGAAGGTCGGCGAGCAGCTGGTCGCAGGTTATTTCACCGATGAGCAAGGTTTGGCTCGCACGATGGAGGTGCTTGGGCGGGGCTTACCGGCCAACCCTGAGCTGCAGGGTGTCGACGGGCTCGCGGGCAAGGTCGTATCACTGTTGGGGGCGGTGGCGGCGGGTTACGCCGCAGCGCTGCGTGCCCACACTTTCGACCAGCAGGAAGAGGTCAAGCAGGCGCTGCTGAAGGCGAGGCAAGACGCCGAGCGCGGACTGCGCGTGAGCGAGGCGAAGTTCCGGCAGCTTTTCACGTCCTCGGCTGTCGGGATCGCGATCAGCGACCTGGAGGGCAGGCTTGCGGAGACCAACCAGGCTTTACGTGAGATCGTCGGTGAGCTGGCAGCTGGGCACTCCCTGTATAACCTGTTCCACCCCGATGATGTGGCCCCGCTCCGGGTCGCTTATCAGGAGCTTGTCGAGGAAAGGCGCACCGGCTCCCGGTTGCCGCAGCGGATTCGACTGATCGATAAGGATGGGGAGCCGGCGTGGACCTATCTCGCCGTCACCTTGCTTCGCAATGTGGACGGTGAGCCGACTGAGCAAGTGACGATCATGGAGGATGTCACCGAGTTGCATCTGCTCGGGCAGGAACTGCGCCACCAATCGCTGCATGACGCGCTCACCGGCCTGCCGAATCAGCAGTTCTTCATGTCCACCCTGGATGGCGTTCTGCACAGCGCCGGCCAGGGCTCACGGATTACCGTATGCAAGATCGATTTGGATGGCCTCGCGGTCATCAACGATGGGTTCGGGCGGGAGATCGGGGACCAGGTGTTGCAGTCGGCTGCTGGCCGGCTGCAGGCCGTCGTCGCAGGGGAAAAGGCAATAGTCGCTCGCTTCGGCTCGGACGAATTCGCCATTCTCATCGAGAACTCGGCCGCCACACCGGACGTCGCCACGATCGCAGCGAGCATCAATTCAGCGCTCGCCGAGCCGATGTACACCGACGGCGCAGGGCTGGCGGTGTCCGGTTGCGTCGGCGTTGTGCAGCATCAGGGCCGCGGTGGGGAAGTGGCGATGCTGCTCCGCGCGGCGGAGGCCGCGCTGCACCGCGTCAAGAGCGGCGGCCAGCGCCAGTGGGGGCTGTTCGACCCGCACCGTGATGCCGGCCATCGCTCTCGTTGCCGGTTAGCCGCTGCGATGCCCGGTGCCTGGGAGAATGGCGAGATAAGCCTGGATTACCAGCCGTTGGTGAGCCTGGACGACGGCACGGTCGTCGGAATTCAAGCGCTGCTGCGCTGGAACCATCCCCACACCGGACCGCTGTCGCACCACGAGTGCACAGAGCTGGCGGCGCGGATCGGCTTGATGGCCCCACTCGGGCAGTGGATGCTGCACGGTGCCTGTGCACAGCGCACCTCATGGCGGCAGCTGTTGGGCGAGGCGACGCCGCTGCATGTCGCTCTCACACCGCAGCAGTCGTACGCCCCGGACCTGGTGGCAGGCGTCGTCAGCACGCTGGAACAAACTGGTCTCGCTGCCGAGAGCTTGCAGCTCGGCGTCCCGGTGTCGGCGCTGGACGCGGAACCGGACGAGACCGAGGACAACCTGCGGGTGCTCGCTGAGATGGGCGTCTCCATCGTGCTGCTCGGGTTCCGCGGCGTCGCAGACTTTGCCTACCTGGAGCAGCTACCCGTGCGGACCGTCGAGCTAGCGCCCGGGGTGGTGCAACGTGTTGTGCAGCGACTGGATGGCGGCTCCGCGGTGGCCCGGACCGTCCCCGTGGTGTTCCAGTTGGTGCATTGCTACGGGGGCACCGTCATCGTCCGCGGCATCGACACCCACAGCGAGGCCGACTGGTGGAGGTCAGCCGGAGCCGACATCGGGCAGGGCGAGTTCCTCGCACCGCCGGCTTCGCCCGATGAGATCGCCGCACTGCTGGGCTCCCGCTGACCGCTCAATGGCCGTGCGCGGTGCCGTGCCTGATCAGGTGGCGTACCTCTCCATACCGGATCGTCTCCCACGCGATCAAAGCGCCGAGCATCGTCGCCAGCACTGCCAGCGTGAGTAGCGCCGGCAACACGGCGACCAGTGGAATGAGCACGAGCACCAGGACCACCACCGCGATCCGTTCGCGATTGACCGGGCCGGCCACATACCACTTGAAAACCACGTGCGCGAGCAGGTACAGCGCGGCACCGCCGTACAGCGCTGCGAGTGGTACCCCGTAGATGGGGTCGGTGAGCACGTGTCCCTCGTCGCCGCCGACGTAGCCCAGGACCTTCTTCAAACCCAGTGCCATCATGATCACACCGATAACCATCGGCAGATGCAGGAACGAGTAGCCGCCGCGCGCCAGCCGGATCTGCCGGGTGCCCTCGGTGGCAGCCAGCGCGCGCTCAGCGATCAGTGCGGTGACGTCGAAATAAGCCCACCACAGCGCCGCCGACACGGCCAGTCCGAGCGCCGACGCGACGATGATCGGCCACGAGATGGGCAGCGTCGCGACGCCGATGCCGATCGAGACGATCGACTCGCCCAGCGCCACAATGATGATCAGGCCGTGCCGCTCGGCGAAGTGCGATGCCGACTTCAGCCGCCAGCGGGTGCCGGCCAGCTGCGTGCCCAGGTAGTCGCCGACCAGCACGGCCAGCCAGAGCAGGGTCTGAACGGTACCCGTGGTCTGCGAGGCGACGAGCAGCACAATCGTGCCGGCCAGCACCGACGGGGTCCACCGCACCATCTGCGTGCGCAGCTGTGGGTCGTCGCGGCTGACCACCCAGAACAGGGCAAAATGCACCGCGCGCACGAGGAAGTAGCAGACTGCGAACACGACCGGGCCGTACAGCCCGCCGGGTAAGTCGTCGAACGCCTCGGGGATTGTGATCGCGCCGACGAATCCGGCGGCCATCGCGACGAACATGCCAACCCGGAACAACCCCTCGTCGGCCTTGACGAGGTTGCCCAGCCAGGCGTACCCGACCCAACTCCACCACATCACGGTGAGGATCAGGATTCCGCGCACCACGTTGGTCACGGTGGGCTCGTCGGCCATCCAGTCCGTGACGCGGGTCAGCGCGAAGACGAATACCAGGTCGAAGAACAGCTCCAGTGGGGTGACCGAGGCCCGTTCCGTGATCGTCTCGATCCGCGCGC
>DASQVB010000054.1:0-4464 GCA_035640975.1 Pseudonocardiaceae bacterium | reverse complement strand
GGTCCGCCGCAACGGCTGACCGCACCTTGATGACCTGTCGCGATGTTTGGTCAGCGGTCACGCGGGTACCTCCTCCTGCTGGCCGTCCGCAAGCTTGGGGCCGGGTACACTCAGTTAATTGTCCACTCCAAGGTTGGTAATTGTGCTTCCGAAACCCGAGGAATCCGCTGACGAGGCTGTAGTCGTCGTTCACGACCCTGCGGATCCCGAGAGTGGCCGCATTGTCGTCGTCGACCCTGCGGATCCCGAAAGTGGCCGCGAGCGGGTGATGCGTGCGGCGTATGACCTGTTCAGCCGCCAGGGCACCCGCACTGTCGGGGTGGACGCAGTGATCGGTGAAGCGGGCGTCGCGAAGATGACGCTGTACCGCAACTTTGCGTCTAAGGACGACCTCATCCTTGCCTTCCTCGAGCGTCGCGAGGCTCTCTGGACGCATGGCTGGGTGCGGGCGGAATCGCAGCGGCGGGGCGACACTCCAGCTCAGCGCCTGCTGGCCATCTTCGAGATCTTCGGCGAATGGTTCGCACAGCCGGATTTCGAAGGTTGTTCCTTCATTACCACGCTGCTCGAGGTGACCGCCCGGGACAGTCCGGTCCGCAACGCCAGTGTCCTGCACTTGGCGAACATCCGCGGTTACCTGTGCGAGCTGGCGGCCGAAGCCGGCGTGCAGGACCCCGATTCGTTCGCCCGTCAGTGGCATATCTTGATGAAAGGGTCGATCGTCGCCGCGGCCGAAGGCGACATTCACGCGGCCTCGCGAGCCCGGGATCTCGGAATGCTCCTGCTCGATCATCATGGAATAGCTCCGTAGTACGGGAGGAGAGGTTCGGACCGCCAGGAGGCGAGACAATGGATGCAGGCGAGCCCCGTGCGGTGTTGGAGGAGCTCCGCGGCGGTCAGATGGTGGTCTGTGATGGTGCGATGGGCACGATGCTGCATGCGGCCGGGGTATCCCTGGACCGCTCGCTGCCGGAGCTCAACCTCTCTCGGCCAGCCCTGGTTCGGGACCTGCACGCAGCGTACGTCAGCGCGGGCGCCCGAATACTGCAGACCAACACCTTCGGTGCCAACCGGCTCCGGCTGGCCGGGGCCGGTCTGGAGGACAGTGTCTCGGAGATCAACATCGCGGGTGCCCGGCTGGCCCGGGAGGCAGCTCAGCAGGCGGGGCACCCAGTGCTGGTCGCCGGGTCGGTCGGACCGGCGGTCAGCGCCCCCGCGGTGCGCCGAGTGCCGGCGAGCGCCCGGGAGCAGACGCTGCGCGAGCAGATCGTGGCGCTATGCGACTGGGTCGACCTGATCATCCTGGAGACCTTCGGCGATCTGGAGTCCCTGATCCAGGCGGTTGAGGTCACCACGTCGTGCAGCGACCTGCCGGTAGTGGCGCAGATGACCTTCGGCGACGACGGCCGGACGCTCCGTGGTGAGGATCCTGCGCAGGCCGCCGCGGTACTGTCCAGCCTGCGGGTGTCCGCGTTGGGCGCCAACTGCACGGTCGGCCCCGCGGTGCTGGTGGATGTGGTCGGTGAGTTGGCTCGGGCCACCAACCTACCGGTGTCCGTACAACCCAATGCGGGGGTGCCCCACCGGCTTGGCAGGCAGATCCGCTACGCCCGTAACGCAGCGTATTTCGCCGAGGCCGCGCCACGGTTCGTGGCCGCGGGCGCCACCCTGCTGGGTGGATGCTGCGGAACGACACCCGCCCACGTGCGGGCGGTCTCGCACGCGGTCGCCGCACTGCCCCCGGCTCAGCGCGGCCCCCAGCGCTCACCGTTGACCGGCTCGACCATCGTGCGGGGCGTGCCAGCGCGGGTTGAGGCTCCCTGCCCCGGTTGGCCGTGGGAGGGCGAGCTGGTGGTGGCTGCCGGGTTGCAGGCTCCGCACGGCCCGCAGGTTCCGGCGTTCATCGAGCGGGCGACCATGCTGCGCGCGGCCGGCGCGAGGGTGCTGGCCATCATCGAACCGGCGCCGCCTGCGGCCCGGATCAGCCCGGTTGGCGCCGCCGTGGTAGTCAGCGAGCGGGTGGGCAGCGAGGTGCTGTTGCCGGTGGAGGCCGCCGACCGCAACCTGGCGGCCCTGCAAGCTGACCTGCTCGGCGCACACGCGCTGGGCCTGCGGGTCGTCATGTGCCGAACCGGCAGCCCGCGGGTGGCCGGTGACTACCCCAGCGCCGGTCGCGGTTCGCCGTGGGACGTCGACTCCGTCGGGCTCGTCGCCATGCTTGGCGCACTCAACGAGGGCATTGACTGGCGGGGTGTTGCCACCGCGGAGCACACCCGGTTCGTGATCGGCGCCACGTTGCACACCGCCGCCAGCGATCTCGTCCGTGAGCTGGACAAGGCGGAGGCCAAGCTCCGGGCCGGGGCACATTTCCTGGTCACCGACGTGGTCTATGACGTCGAAGAGGCCACCCGGGTGCTTGATGCGCTGCGGGCGCGCGGGGTGGCGCTGCCGGTGCTTGCAACGCTCGCGCCGTTCGAAGACATCCGGACCCTGCAACGGTTGTCTCATGAGGTTGCCGAAGTATCGATCCCGCTGTCCGCACTGGCCGCTGCCCGGCGCAACCGGGATCACCCCGAACAGACCGTCGAGTTCTCGGTGCGTGTGGTGGAGAAACTGCGACACCTGATCGCCGGTGTCGTGGTGCAGGTGCCCAGCGGTATGGACGAGCCGTCGGTACAGCTGGTGAAAGCTCTCGCGCAGCTGCGATCGGACCCATGACCAGCCCAGGGACGCAGGAGCCCACACCCGCCTGGGGCGGCAACACCGCGCTGAGCGGGCTGTCCCGGCAGAATTCGATCTACCGGCGGACTATGGCGGTCTGTGACGAGCTGGCGGACGCGGCGCTGGGAGGAGCCGACCCGGTACGGCTCGCTGAGGTGTTCGCCCGGCTGGTCGGCAAGCGGATCGTGTTGCTCGACAGTGCATTCCGGCTGCGGGCCCAGGCTGGTCGCTCCGACTCATCCCGAGGGCTGCGGTGGAACCGCACGGATCCCAGCGTCGACCGGTTGCTGTGCGCGCTGGAGGCTTCGCGGCGGCCACTGCGGATTCCGGCGATTCCCGGATCGCTGCTCGACGAGGCCTGCTTGGTGGCTCCCGTTGTGGTCCGCGACACCAGCCTGGGTTACCTGCTCGTGCTCGACGAGGAGCCCACGGCCGACGGCTTGGAGGTGCAGCCCGACGACGCCGAGTTCCTCACCGTCACCTATGCGGCCACCCTCTTCGCGTTGACTCTGGCGCATGAGCAGACCAGTTCAGAGCTGGATCTGCGCTATCGCAGCAGCGTGGTCGATGCCCTGGTGTCGGGCCATTTTTTGGACGCTCAGGATGCTCAGCGCAAGGCCCGGTCGCTGGGGCTGCGTGATGGGGCGCCCCTGCGTGTTGCGATGCTGCGCCCGGCACCGTTGGACGCGGCGGCGGGGATGCAGCGGATCGCGGCGATGTTGCCGACCGCGGCCGCCGCCGTGCGCGACGGCGCGCTGGTCGTGATCGTCCCCGGTGATCCGAGCACCGAGGCCCTTTCCGGGTTGTGCGGGTTGGAGCGGGGGTCCACTTGCGGGGTGAGCGAGGAGGTGGGGTCCCCGGACCTTGCCCCCCGTGCGGTGCGCCAGGCCGAGCGGGCGATCGACCTGGCGCTGCGGCTGGGCCGGGCCGGCCAGCCGGTCCGCTACGAGGAGTTGGGCATCTACCGGTTGCTGTGCACCATCGGCGACATGCAGCAGTTGATGGGGTTCGCCCGGGACGTGCTCGGGCCCTTGCTCGACTACGACGCCGAGCATCGCACCGACTTGGTGCACACCCTGTCGGTGTACCTGCACCACCACGGCAGCCACAAGCGATCCGCTCGGGCGTTGCACCTGCACGCCAACACCGTCGCCTACCGCGCAACGCGGATCGAGGCGATCACCGGGCTGGCCCTCGGTGATCCCGATGATCGGCTGGTGGCACAGGTGGCTGTCAAGATAATCGAGTCGCAGGGTGCAGCAGAACCCAGCGGTCAAGGCTGAGGAACGAATGCAGGGTTGATCACCATGGCATGCGCGATGCGGCAGGTGAGCGCCGGTAGCGAAGCAGCAGCCCATCCTCAGCCGCAAGCGCACCCACCAGCTCCATCCGTCGAGGAGATTCTCGGCCGGTACTTGATGTGATGCGGCCTGCGCCACCGCCAGTAATGAGTGGAGCGACCGTGAGGCACAATTCATCGACGGCATCCGCCTCGTGGAAATTGCCGAGCAGTGTTGGTCCTCCCTCGCATAGCACCCGGTGCAATTCGCGGTGATGGAGTTCCGCGATGATCCCCTGTGGTGTGAGCCGCTCCAGCAATATGACCTCGCCACCCGCTTCGCGAATACGATCGCAGCGCTCTTTGGGTGCCGACTTCAGGGTCAGAACCAACGGCGGCACAAACGTGTCGGTGAAAAGCAAGCTGTCTGGGTCAAGCGCCGCCGACCCGGAGACAACGGCGAT
>DASQVB010000053.1:0-3559 GCA_035640975.1 Pseudonocardiaceae bacterium | reverse complement strand
GCCAAGCACTATCGGGCGTTGGTACAGGGCCACCCGGACCCCACCCGGGGCACCATCGACGCCCCGATCGACCGGCATCCCAAGCATGACTGGCGGTTTGCGGTGGTGGCCGGGGGCAAACCCTCGGTGACGCACTACCAGGTGATTGAGGCATTCAGGGCCGCGTCACTGTGCGACGTCACGCTGGAGACCGGGCGTACCCACCAGATCCGGGTGCACTTCGCCGCTGTGCGCCACCCGTGTTGTGGGGACCTGACCTACGGTGCAGATCCTGCGCTGGCGCAGCGGCTCGGATTGGACAGGCAGTGGTTGCACGCCGCGCGGCTGGGCTTTCCGCATCCCGCTGACGATCACTGGATGGAATTCACCAGCCCGGATTCCGACGATCTGCGCGGCGCATTGGACGTGCTGGCCGCCGAGGTCTAGCCGATGCCGCGGTGGGCCCGCTGGGCGGTGTTGGCAGTGCTGGTGGCGGCACTCGGTGTCGCAGTCGTGGTGGCGGGACGGCCGGGCGAACCGTTGCCGGTGACCGGTGTGCAGCGACTCGGGCCTGAGGCCGGTGAGCCGGTCGCGGATTACCTGCGGCGAGCCGGTGCCTCGCTGCCGGCTACGGAGTCGGGATCGGTCTGGGCGTTGGTGCAGCTGGAGGGTTACCTCACGCCTGAGCGTGCCGCTGAGCTGGCCCAAGGGGTGCGGCTCTCACGGGTGGTGCTGCGCGTTCCGCTGCCGGGGGTGCAGACCGCGTTGATCATTCTTGATCTGCCCGGACAGCGGCCGGTGGCTGAACTCACCGATGCTCTGCAATCTGCAGCGCAGGACCGCGCAGCTTTTGCGGCCCGAGATGTGCCGGGTGGCCGGTCCGCGGCCGTGGCCGCCGCGGAGGCCACCCAGCTGCGTAGTGGCTGCGCCTGCGTGCTGGCGTTGCTGGTGTTCGGCAACGGCGAGGCGTTGCAGGCCGTGGCGGCCCGTCCAGGCGTCCGAGCGGTGCACGCTGCGCTCCCGGATACGCCCATCCAGGACATAGCGATCTCCGCGCTGCTGCCTGAGCAGGTCGACATAGCGGGACCGGTACCCGACGACGGACCGGTGCCGCCATGAGCGTCCGCGCTCGCCCGGGGCGGGGCGCCATCCTTCACGGACACTTACACAAGTCGGTGGTGAGTCAGAAGGGTGGGGGTTGGTCCGGGTCATCTGTAGAGGTGTGGGGAGCGGTTAGGGGTCGGTCAGTGCTGGCGGTGGGGAGTGGTAGATGTGTCCGGTGGGGTGGTCCAGGTGGTGCAGCCATCAGGGTGGTGGGTCACTGACCAGCCGGGGGTCTGTTTGATTTGGTGGTGTCGGCGGCATTTGGGCACGTGCAATAGATCCACTGCACGTGTCTTCCGTCCACAACGGTTGGCCGCAAACCGCGTGATGTGACCGTTCGCCGTCCTATGGTGATCCTGAGCCCGAGCTCCCTGAGCCCGATCCGCTCCCGTCGCCCGGTGGTGACTCCTCGCCCGGTAGCGGCGGTGTTGACGTCGTCGGCGTTGGTGTATGTGGTGGTTGCGCGCGGGTGACCAGCTCGCAGTACTTGGCGACTAGATCTTCCGCACCGGCGATGAGACGTCGGTACACCGCTACCGCACCCAACACGGTCGGTGGCTTCACTCAGGACGTTGATGGTGTCGTGGCCGCTGCCCCCTGGACGAAGTCGTCGCCGACACCTCCCTGGATGCTGTCCCTGCCAGGGCATCCGTTGATGTTGTCGTCGGCACCGAAGCCGTTGACAAGGTTGTCACCAGGACCCGCGTTGATGGTGTTAGCGTCAGCGGTATCGACGATAGAGTCGATGCCGGGTGTGCCCTTGATGTTCGCGGCTATCGCTGTGTCATCCGGGTGGGGCGGTCAGCGAGTCTCCAGGCCACCCATGACGAGCAGCACCGCCATCGCCAGTGGCGCCGCGATGGCCAGGACACACCAGAGTGCGTCCACGACCCAGTCCCATCGGCTCATGCGGCCACCCCCCGCTGTTCATCGCTGCGGAAGATCGGGAAGTTACAGAATCACCGATGCAGCCGACACGATCAACGCCGCGGCTGTCAGAAACACCAGCGCCCGAATCACCAGCGCGATGACCACCACCCGCACGGTCACTCACCCGGACCCAGGCCCAGCTCGCGGCGGCGCTGGGGTGCACAGGTCATCGGAGTGGGCCGAGGTCGTCAGCCATTGCTCACCGCCTCCGAACTATGAACTGGCGCTAAGTCTGTTGCGGCGAGCCAATTGCAAATTCGATGCCGCCGGTACCGGTTATGCGTGATGCACCGTGCGTACCCCGCGTTGTGGCGTTGACACATCGACGCCACCCTGTCGAGTGAGCGGTCCTCGCGCACTTCCCCCTTCACCTGATCAACGACCCGCTCTGCGTTGGGTGCGGCCTTCAAGGATCGCGATAGTGACCGCGTAGCGGCGGCGGCGTCCGGGTGCAGGGTCTCCGGTCGTCGTCGTCCTTGACGGCAAGCGCGGCGTAGGACACTCGCGGACCGCGTGATGGGTGTTCGGGTCCATACGTTCAGCGCACCAACCGAGGTCGCAGCAGTGCGCGGGTATCCGGCAGCCGGGGAATTGGCAGGTGTGGTCTCTGGTGATGACGAGTCCGGCGAGGAGGTGTTCTGGTGGGCGGTAGCGGGTGGTGCCGTAGTCAAGGGGGCGGTTTGAGGTGGGGTCGGTGAGGATGCGCCGCCAGGTGCCTGCGGCGGCCCAGATCCCGGGCTACCGCGGCGGGGATAGGTCCGTAGCCGGCGATCTCACCGGGTTGGTCATCGCAGCCCAGTAGCGCGGTGTAGGGAATGGTGACTCGCAGGTGCACGCCACCGCCGCGGCGACACCCGCATTCACACCGCCACAGCCAGCATCAAACCCACCTCGGCCACCGCCGAATCATGAGCCTGGGAATCACAAGCTCCCAATGCACAGTTGCGTACCGTCGCGCCGTCAATGAACCGGGAATCACCTCCCGTGCCTGGCGGGCCTGCGCCCAGGCAATCACCCGCTCCCAACCCCTGACCTGCTCCAAGCCTCGACTCCCGATGCTCGGCTTCGGTGTCGACCGGGGCAGCCAGCACATCAGCCAGCACCATCCGGGAGGTACTCCGACCAGCGCACCGGCTCGACAACACCGGGCCGGGCCTCGACCAGACAGTCGATGACCTCCTCAGGCGGGGCAGTTTCCGGCGGCGGTGGCCCCTTGCACAAGTCTTGACCAGTATCGAACACGTGTTCGATACTACTCTCTGTGAGATCGCAGGGCAAGGTGGGCCACGTCGCATCGGCTCCCAAAGCCGCTCGTTGGACACGGCAATGACCCGGGTGCCCGACAGCTCGTTCGTCCACCTTCACACGCACACTGAGTTCTCCATGCTCGACGGTGCAGCCCGGCTGGACGACCTGTTCGCCGAATGCGCCCGGATGGGCATGCCCGCGCTGGCGATGACCGACCACGGCAACGTCTTCGGTGCCTACGAGTTCTGGAAGAAGGCCAACGCCCACGGGGTCAAGCCGATCATCGGCATGGAGGGAT
>DASQVB010000052.1:0-11033 GCA_035640975.1 Pseudonocardiaceae bacterium | reverse complement strand
AACAAGGGAATCTTGCCGTGGGCCTTTCGCTTGGGCATTGCACCAGATGCTGCCGTGCTGTTCACATGCTATTCCGCTTCGACCTTCTCGCGCTCGACGACCTCGCTGAGCCGGGCCCGGACGCCGGCACATCGGGTGTTGGTCACGGATCCGCACCCACCGGTCAGACCCAAGGCGGCGCGGCACCGGCGAGCGCGCCTTCCTGGTCCTGGATGGCGGTGCTCCACTGGACTCTCGGTGCCGGTGTCCAGCCCGGCTCAACATCACCGACAAAGTGGTGGAGAAGAGGCCGATCTCGGCGGACCAGACAACGAATCCTTGAAAGGCAAGGTGAAGCTTCGCGGTTCGGTAGACAGACGCCGACAACCGCGGCGCGTGCCAGTCAGCCGCCGAACTGGGTTGTGAGCGCGGTGGCGGCTTTGTGGAGCTCTTCGACCAGAGCTTCCTGTTGGCTCTGAATATCCTCAGCGAGGCCGGCCAGGGAGATCGCACCCGCTAGCTGACCGTTCGGCGCCACGACTGCCGCGCCGAGTGCTCCGATGCCCTCGGTCACGTCCTCGTCAGAGATGCTGTAGCCCCGAGTCCGGGTGGCGGCAATGTCCTGGCGAAGCGCCGCCGCACTGACCAACGTGTGCGGAGTGAAGGCAGGAAACGGCGCCTGGGCAAGGTAGTCCTCAACATCGACGCGGTAAGCCAGGCATAACCGTCCCGCGGCGCCGGCATACAGGGGCAGCGAACGTCCGGGGCGAAGGATCAGCACACCGATCGCACTTCCTTGCGCCCACCTGATGCAGACGGCCTCACTGGGGCGGGGAACGCTGAGAAACGTGGTCTGCCCGGTGTGGCGGGCTAGGTCGTGGAGGATCTCGTCGGCCCCAGCCCACTCCGACATGGATAGCGACGCCGCGTCGGCAAGCCGAAGCCAGCGCAGGCTCAGCTTGGCCTGCGATGTTGGAAGCGCCTCGGTGAGGCCGATGGCAGTGAGGGCATCAAGCAAGCGGTAGACGCTGGCGCGGGGCGTGCCGGTGCGTTCCGCAATCTCGGCTGGACTTAGCGGGCCGTGGCTGGCGAGCAAATCGACGACGGCCGACGACTTCTGCAGGATCCCCATAGGGCGCGTCTCGTTCATCACGGCTCTTCCACCACGACTTGGCCTAGGGCGCGGCTGACGGTATTGGCGGCGCGACGCAGCAGTTCGATATTCGTGTCGCGTCTCTCTCCGATGACATGACTGCGAAGGCCGCTAACGGAGATGGCGGCGGCCAACTCGCCGCGGTGATTGAAGACTGGTGCGCCCAGCGCAGCGATGCCGGGTGTCACGTCGCCGTCGGACACGGTGTAGCCGTTGCGGAGGCTGCGTTTGATGTCGGTTCTTATGGCGGTGTCCGATGGCCGGCTGGGGTCCCCGGGCTGGACGACGTTGTCCCGCAACACTGCCTCCTGCTCCGCCTCGGGCAGGAAGGCCAGAAGAGCTCGCGGGGCTGCCCCAGCGTAGAGAGGAAGTGAGGATCCGAGCTGCATGGCCAGGGAGCGAACGGCCAGCCCTTCCAGGCGCTCCACACATACCGCGCGGCTGCCCCGACGCACGCACAAGTAGCTTGTGACGCCCGTCTCAGCGAGCAGGGTCCGCAGCGCGGGCAGCGCCGCTTCGCGGATGTCGATCGAATCCTCTAGACGGCCACCTACGGTCATGAAGTAAAGGCCGAGACGGTAGATGCCTCGCCGAGGGCCTTTGTCGAGCCAGCCGATGGTCGCGAGGCTGCGGACTAGCCGGTAGATCGAGCTTAGGGGCTCACCGGTCGCGGCGGCCAGCTCCGCTGCCGTAAGCTCACCGTGCTGCTCTAGGGCGTTCAGCACCGCCCCGACCTTTCCGACCAGCTCCAGGCCGACCGCGTCCCGTTCTGGCTCCGGCAACGGCAGGGTCATGATGGCCGTCATCATGTCATGACTTTGTTGATCGCCACGGGGATGTGGCTGGCCGAGTGTCCGCGACAGCCGACGTGAGGTGGAGCACCGGGGTCAGTAGCGCCAGCGACTCCACAGCCGGCAGCGAATCCAACGTTGCGGCGTGGAAGACTCCGATCCTGCCCAACCCGATCAGACCGAGACGCATTACTGACCTAATCGCTCTCGCTCAACGAAGATCCGTCCAGACCGTGCTAGTCCCGGTTGCTAGCCGGCTACCCGGGATGGCAGAAGGCTGCGAACCCGCTCGCTTATCCGACCAGCAGAGAGCCCGTGCTTGGCCAGCATGAAGTCGTTTCCCGCCGACTCACCCCAGGTGTCATCGATACCGATCCGCACTACACGAGGCGCGGAGCGGTTCGCGGTGAGCAGTTCGGCGACTAGGCTGCCCAGCCCGCCGTAGATCGAATGCTCTTCCACCGTGACCACCAGAGGGACGTCACCCACGGCGTCAAGCAGAGCGTCACTATCCACCGGCTTGATGCACGGCACGTGCACCACCGACACGGATACGCCGCTCGCGGCGAGCTGATCGGAGGCGGTCAGCACACGCGAGGTCTGGGGCCCGGTCGACACCAACGTGACCTCATTACCGCTGCGTAGTTGATGCACGGCGCCCGGCGTGAAGCTGTAGTCGCTGCCGACCAGATCCGGCACGGCGTCACGGACCAGCCGCAGGTAAACCGGGCCCTCGTGAACAGTCGCCCAGTCCATCATCGAAACCAGCTCAGTCTCGTCGGCGGGCGCAAGCACCACGATGCCGGGCATTGCTCGCATGATGGCCAGGTCCTGGACATCCAGATGGGTCTTGCCGACGGCACCAATCAGCAGACCCGAGTAAGAGCCCGCGATCTTGACGTTGGCGTAGGTTTGAGCAACCAGCATGCGGATCGGATCGATGGCCCGATGGGTGAGGAAGACCGTGAACGAGGAGGTCCAGGGCACGAAGCCCACGGAGGCGAGGCCCGCCGCTGCGCCGATCAGGTTCTGCTCGGCGATGCCCATCTGAAAGAAGCGATCCGGGTGCGCCCTCGCGAACTTATCGGCCTTCGTCGAGTTGGCCAGGTCTCCGTCGAGCACGACGGTGCGGGGGTCGCTGTCGCCGAGCTGGACAAGCTTCTCACCCCAGACGTCACGCATCGCTTTCATGCTTCGGCTCCGTTCATGCTGGTCGGGCTGTCGGCCCCGTCGACGCCGGCAGGAGCGCGGTGGGGGTACGAGTCGAGCAGGTCGATCTCGTCGGGCTCGAGCTCGCTTCGGGCCTTCTCAAAGTCCTCTTTGGTCGGGACGATGCTGTGCCAGGTGTGCAGGCCTTCGGCCAGCGACAGGCCCTTCCCTTTCACGGTATGGGCGATGAGCACGGTAGGGCGGCCGTTCGGGTCGCCTGCGCGGGCCAGCCGGTAAGCGGCGGCGATCTGCTCGTAGTCGTGTCCGTCAAGCTCGACAACTCGCCACCCGAAGGCCTGGAACACCGCAGACAAATCAACCCCGAACCACGGGTCCCGCCGATCACCGCGGTCGGTGTGGGTGGTCAAGTCGGTGGACGGAAGCCCAAACTGCTGCAGGCCGTTCCGGTCGATGATCGCAGTCAGACTTGTCAGCTGGTAGCGCGCCGCGACCTGGACAGCCTCCCACACCATGCCTTCCTGGATCTCGCCGTCGCCCAACAGCACCCACGTATGGAAGTCCTTCTGGGCAAGCCGAGCCCCGAGCGCCATGCCCACACCGACCGACAGACCCTGACCCAGGGAGCCTGTGGAGGCGTCGAGCCCGGGCAGCCGCGTCAGGTCGGGATGGCCTTGGAGACGCGAGTCCCCCTTGTCGAAGGTGGCCAGCTCGTCGATGTCTAGGAATCCGCGCAGCGCCATCACCGAGTACAGCCCGATGGCCGCGTGGCCCTTGGAGAGGATGAACCGGTCGCGCTCGGGCCAGTCCGGCTCCTCAGGCCGAATGCGCAGCTCACCGAAGTACAGGCTGACCAGCAGGTCCATCATGGACAGCGGTCCACCGATGTGACCGGCCTTGGCGTTCGTGACGGTCTTGATCACCTGCCATCTGGCTTGTCGCGCTAGGCCGGGGAGATCCGGGGCGGCAGAGTTCTGGGCGGTGGCGGCGGTGTCGGTGCTGGTCACGGCAAACCTGTCCTCAATGAGATCCGGCGCGGCGGAGTGAAGGGCTGCTGTTCATAGCCACACTACCTGATATTGGACATCTCGTCCACCTCGTGGGAGAAGTTTGCTAGCTGACGTCTACCCAGCGACGCTCAGCAGCCGACTGCTCCACGGCGTCGAGCACTTCGGCGACCCGCCAGCCGTCCTCGAAATCGCCGTCAGGCCGGCGATCCTCGGCGATGGCGTGCAGCAGCTCGTTGACCTCGATTGTCTTCAACTCGTGCACACCCAGCGGCACCCCGGCGAACGGCCAGAACGCGCCGTAGTCGCCGTGGGGGGGGCCGAGCTCGATTTCCCGGTAGCCCTTGCGCTCATCGGGGTCGCCTGTCAGGTAAAGCCGCAAGGTGTGAATGTCCTGCTGCACGAACTGGAGGGCTCCCCTGCTGCCGATCAGCTCGATGCTCTGGTGCCAGGTGCGTCCGGTGGCGACCCGGGACGCCTCGATGTGGCCGGTGGCCCCTGATGCGAACTCGATCAAGAAGGTGGTGGTGTCGTCATTTTCCACGTTGTGACGCGGCGCTTGGAGATCAGCCCCGCTGCCGTAGCCGAACACCCCGGTCGGTTGAGGGCGGGTCTTGATGAAAGTCCGGCTGAGCCCAGCAACTGAGGCGATCGGGCCGACTAGTACCTGAGCGAGGGAGATGACGTGCGCGCCGAGGTCGCCGAGGGCACCGCTGCCGGCGAGCTTGCGCTCGAAACGCCAGGTGAACGGCACATTCGGATCGCTGCAGGCGTCCAGGACGAAGCGTCCCTGGAAGGTCCAGATCTCCCCCAACGCGCTCTGCGCGAGCAGGCGGCGCGCCTCGGCGACGGCGGGGTTGCGCAGGTAGTTAAAGCCCACCAGAGTCTTGACTCCGGCCTTGTCGGCAGCTTCGTACATCTCCCGCGCGTCGGCCGCAGTAAGCGCCAGCGGCTTCTCGCAGTAGACATGCTTGCCCGCCGCGATTGCCGCCATCGCAATCTCCTTGTGCAAGAAGTTCGGAGTGACAATGTCAACAACGGCAACTGCGGGATCCGCGACCGCCTCACGCCAATCGATCGTCCACCGCGAGTAGCCCAGCGACTCGGCACCGCCGCGGGCGAGATCCTCCCGGGCATCAGCCAGAATCTCAAACCGCGGCCGCAGCGGTGTCCGTCCGTAAACGCTCTCGACGTTGCGGTAGCCCATGGTGTGGGACTTTGCCATCAATCCGCTGCCAATCATGGCCACCCCCAATTCAGGCACTGACGAGGCGACGCGGTGCAGGGTCATCTGTGGCTCCAGATTCGGGTCTGTATGGCGGACCGGTCGGCAAGGCTCATGCGCGGGGAAATCACCCTCTAACCTTTTACCATTGAGTGGACAAGGAGTCCAGTCTGAGATATATTTGACGCCACACTCAGCGAACGCTTGGTCGCTGCATCGTAGTGCCCCAGTCTCGATCCACACCGTGACGCCTTGGAGGACCTAGTCCACATGCCCCGCGACAGCAGCCGACCTCAGATCCTGTCCCGCGGCTGGAAGCGGGTAGAGCCCGCCGATGCCGGCTGGACCTATATCTCGTTCGAGGTCCTCACGCTGAATGTCGGTCAACACGTGACCCTTCCCGCCCGGAACCAGGAGCGGGCACTGGTACCGCTCAGCGGCACGGTGACCGCCACCTCCGACGGCACGTCGTGGCAGCTCGGTGGGCGCAACACGGTGTTCGACGGCCTCGGCTGGTGCCTCTACGTCCCCTTGAACAGCGCTGTCGAACTGACCGCCACCTCGCACCTGCAGCTGGCTCTGGCGGAGGCGCCCGCCACCCAGTGGCACGAGCCGGTGCTGGTCACCCCCGACGACACGAGCATCGAACTACGCGGCGGCGGCAATGCCTCTCGGCAGGTCAACAGCTTGATGCTGCCGCACTTCCCTGCCGACCGACTGCACGTGATCGAGGTCTGGACGCCCGGCGGAAACTGGTCCAGCTTCCCGCCGCACAAGCACGAGCAGGACCGTGACGGCGAGTCCGAGCTGGAGGAGACCTACTACTTCCGCCTTCGGGATCCTGACAACGGCTGGGCAATCCAGCGGGTCTACAGTCCCGACCGCGACTTCGACCTGACGCAGACCGTCACCGATAGTGACCTGCTGCTCATCCCTTGGGGCTACCACACCACGGTGGCGGCCCACGGTCACGACCTGTACTACCTAAACGTCCTGGCCGGCCCAGCACCGCAACGGACGCTGCAAGCCTTCCAAGACCCCTGCCTTCAGCCCACCCAGGATGCCTGGCCAGAGGTCGGCATCGACCCACGACTCCCACTGATCCCCCGCTACCCCACCGACTGAGTGTCAGGTGGAAACCATCCCCGCGTGCTCGCCACCCCTTCACAGCGGAAGGACCCAACTGTGACCACATCATCCCGCGCCACTGAGCGCCTCACCGTCGGCCAGGCCGTCGTTCGGTTCCTCGCCGCCCAGCGTGTCGAGCGCGACGGCGAAACGCAACCCTTCTTCGGAGGCGCTATCGCCATCTTCGGCCACGGCAACGTGGCCGGCATCGGTCAAGCGCTGCTGCAGTACCGCAAGGACTTCCGCCTCTACCAGGCGCGTAACGAACAAGGCATGGTCCACATGGCAACCGGCTACGCCAAGATGAGGAACCGGCTGGGGGCGTTGGCATGCAGCAGCTCGATCGGCCCTGGCGCGACCAACATGGTGACTGGAGCAGCAACCGCTACCGTCAATCGGCTGCCCGTCTTATGCCTACCCAGCGATATCTTCGCGAGTCGCCGTACCGGGCCTGTGCTGCAGCAGCTCGAGTCCCCATTCTCCTGGGACTACTCCGCCAACGATGCGTTCAAGGCGGTCTCCAAGTACTGGGACCGCATCAACCGCGCCGACCAGCTGCCGACCGCACTGCTGGAGGCCATGCGCACCCTCACCAGTCCCGCCGACACCGGCGCCGTCACACTAGCCCTGCCGCAGGATGTGCAGGCCGAGGCGTGGGACTTCCCATCGTTGCTGTTCGGGGAACGGACCTGGCATGTACCACGGCCGAGAGCTGACCGCGCCGCCCTGCGCCGCGCCGCGCAGATAATTGGCGCCGCCAAACGGCCACTGATCATCGCCGGCGGAGGGGTCATCTACTCCGCGGCCACCACGGAGCTGGCCGAGTTCGCCGCTCGAACCGGCATTCCCGTCGGCGTGACCCAGGCTGGGAAGGCCAGCCTCCCCCACGACCATCCCCAAATGGTCAACGCGATCGGCGCGTCAGGGTCGGTCTTTGCCAATCAGCTCGCCAACACCGCCGATGTGGTGATCGGCATTGGCACCCGGTATACCGACTTCACCACCGCTTCCAACACGTTGTTTGACCACAACGCGGTCCAGTTCGTCAACCTCAACGTAACCGAACTCGACGCTCTGAAACAGTCGGCGACGGCGGTCGTCGGGGACGCCCGCGAGTCGATCACCGAGCTGGCGGACCTGCTCGGAGGCTACACAGTGGACCCTGCCTACCGCGCCGAGGTGGAGAAGGCCGCCGCCGACTGGTCGGATGAGGTGGACCGCATCATCGAAGTTCAGGGCGGGCCCACTCTGTCCCAGGCGGAGACGATCGGGCTAGTCAACGCCGCCGCGGGCGCCCACCACGTCGTGGTCAACGCAGCCGGCTCCATGCCGGGCGACCTGCACCGGCTGTGGCGGCCCTCAGACGCCAAGGCCTACGACCTGGAGTACGGCTACTCCTGCATGGGCTACGAGATCGCCGGCGCAGTTGGCGCCAAGATGGCCGACCCGTCGAGGGATGTGTTCTGCTTCATCGGCGACGGCACGTTCCTCCTGGCCAGCCAGGAGCTGATGACGGCCGTGCAGGAGGGGCTGAAGATCACCGTCTTGCTGGTCGACAACTTCGGCTACGGCTCTATCGCCGCCCTGTCCGAAACCCGCGGCTCACAAGCCTTCGCCTGTCGGTTCAACTACCGAGGCGAAGACGGGCAGTTCTCAGACGACCGGGTCCCGGTCGACCTGGCCGCCAACGCTGGAAGCTACGGGGCCCACGTCGTGACCGCAAGCACTGCCGAGGAGCTCAAGAACGCCCTCGCCGAGGCCGCCGGGATCGACAACACCGTCGTCATTTACGTCAAGGTCGACGCCCAGGGCCGCTTCGGCGGGTCCGGCGCCTGGTGGGACGTGCCGGTCTCGGAGGTCTCGGAACTCGACAGCACCCAACAGGCGCGCAAGGAGTACGACGAGCAGGTCGCGAACCAGAGGCTCTACCTGTGACCACCACAGCCCCCACGACCCGGCCAACCGGCGGCCTCGCCGACACCGCGTCCGTGGCCATGGTCGTCGAGAAGGCGCCGACCCAGCTCCTAATCGGCGGGAACTACCGTGACGCGGATGACGGCGCGACCCTCGAGGTTCTCAACCCCGCCACCGGCCAGCCGCTGACGACGGTCGCCAGCGGTTCGGTCGCCGACGCCATCGCCTGCGTCGACGCCGCTGCAGCCGCCTTCCCAGGCTGGGCCGCCACTCCTCCGCGGCAGCGGGCGGAGATCCTGCGACGGACCTACGAGCTGATGGTCGAGCGCGCCGACGAGCTGGCCCTGCTCATCACCGCCGAGAACGGCAAGGCGCTGCCTGACGCCCGCGGCGAGGTGCTCTACTCCGCAGAGTTCTTCCGCTGGTACGCCGAGGAAGCGGTACGCATCCGCGGGGACATCCAAGACGCCCCCGGTGGTGCCAACAAAATCATCGTGCTGCACCAGCCCGTCGGGGTGGCAGTTTTGGTCACACCATGGAACTTCCCCGCCGCAATGGCTGCGCGCAAGCTTGGCCCAGCCCTCGCTGCCGGCTGCACCACCGTCCTCAAGCCGGCCGGTGAAACGCCACTGACGGCGCTGGCGATCGCAGCAATTTTGGCAGAGGCCGGCGTCCCCGCCGGTGTCGTCAACGTGATCCCATCCCGTCAGTCCGCGAAAGTCGTGTCGGCCATGCTGGCCGACCCTCGAGTTCGCAAGCTGTCCTTCACAGGGTCGACCGAGGTCGGGCGAACCCTGCTCACCCTGGCCAACGAACACATCATCAACTGTTCGATGGAACTTGGCGGGAATGCACCCTTCGTGGTCTTCGATGACGCCGATATGGACGCCGTCATCGAGGGGGCCATGATCGCCAAGATGCGCAACGGCGGCGAAGCCTGCACCGCAGCGAACCGGTTCTTCGTCCAGGAGGGCGTCGCCGAGGAGTTCGCGGAACGACTAGCGAGCTCCATGAGCGCTCTGTCGATGGGCGCCGGTTACCTGGAGGGCGTCACGCTCGGACCCCTGGTCAACGCCGCCACGCGCGACAAGGTCGCCAATCTGGTCCAGAGCGCGGTACAGGCCGGGGCCACTATCCGCACCGGCGGCGAGCGGCCGGACACTCCCGGATTCTTCTATCCCCCGACAGTTCTCACCGATGTGGATCCCGATGCAGAGATTCTGCGGACGGAAATCTTCGGGCCAGTCGCCCCGATCGTCACCTTCTCTACCGAGGATGAGGCAATCCAACTCGCCAACGACAGCGAGTACGGCCTCGTCTCCTACGTCTACACCGCCGACCTCGCCCGCGGCCTGCGGGTCAGCGAACGGATCGAAGCCGGCATGGTCGGCCTCAACCGAGGTCTCGTCTCCGACCCTGCCGCTCCGTTCGGTGGCGTTAAGGAGAGTGGCCTGGGCCGGGAAGGCGGGGTCCCAGGCCTGCTGGCCTTCACCGAAAGCAAATACATCGCCGTCAACTGGTAGCCGTCGCCATCCCATCGGCGCACTACTTCAAGAAGTTCACCATCACCATCACACATCACCGAAAGGTTCGGTCAATGAAGATCAAAAAGAAGAAGAGCCTGGCGGTCGGCGTCGCCGTCGTCAGCTTGACCCTCGTACTAGCCGCGTGCAGCGAAGGGGGAGCGCCACCTCAGACCGAGAGCGATCAGGGAGGTGGCGGCGGGGCCGGTGACAACTCCGGCTACAAGATCCAGATGATCACCCACGAACAACCGGGTGACACCTTCTGGGACAAGATTCGGGCTGGGGCTGAGCAGGCGGCGAAGAATCATGGGGTCGAGCTGACCTACGCCAACGATCCGGAGGCCAGCAAGCAGGCCCAGCTGATCCAGACCGCGGTGGACGCCAAGGTCGACGGCATCGCCACCACCCTGGTCACCCCGGACGCGCTGGCCGGGGCGGTCAAGTCGGCCACTGACGCCGGCATCCCGGTTGTCGGCTTCAACTCTGGCATCGACCAGTACAAGGATCTCGGTGCGTTGATGTATTTCGGCTCGGATGAGACACTGGCCGGTCAGACCGCGGGCCAGCGGATCGCCGAGGCCGGCGGCAAGAAGCCGCTGTGTGTGATCCAGGCGGCGGGTTCGGTGGCGCTGGAGGCGCGCTGCGCCGGGGTGAAGAGTGCGGTGGCGGCGACGGAGAATATTCAGGTGAACGGTGCTGATGATGCGGCGGTGGTGTCGGCGCTGCAGGCCAAGCTGTCCCAGGACAAGTCGATCGACTACATCGTGACGTTGGCCGCCCCGATCGCGTTGGATGCGCTGCAGGCCATGGAGCAGTCTCAGAGCTCGGCGAAGCTGGTCACCTTCGACCTGAACACCGATGCTGCCCGGGCGATCAAGGACGGCAGAATCCAGTTCTCGATCGACCAGCAGCCCTATGTGCAGGGCTACCTGTCGGTGTCATCGCTGTACCTCTACATCAAGAACGGCAACGACATCGGCGGTGGCAAGGCCACCCTGACCGGTCCGTCGTTCGTCGACTCGTCGAACATCGACAGGATCATTCCCTTCGCGGAGAACAACACCCGCTAGCCACCGTCCCGGGGTGAGCGGCTCACCCGCTCACCCCGGACATCCGGTGAGATCGGAGCATCCCGAATGAGTC
>DASQVB010000051.1:0-6069 GCA_035640975.1 Pseudonocardiaceae bacterium | reverse complement strand
GGGCGCCGTTCTCACCCTGCCGGTCGACCGGCTGCGCGCCGTCCTCGCGCGGGACGCGGCGTTGGCCAATGTCGTCACTCGTTCGTTCCTTCTCCGCCGGGCGATGCTCATCGGACGGGCCAGCGGGCTGCGCGTCGTCGGGGACCGCCGCTGGCCGGCCAGCCGGCAACTGCGCACCGTCCTCACGGAGAACGGGATTGCTCACCAGTGGCTCGACCCTGCCGAGGATCCTGCGGCGCACACCCTGCTAGCTGAGATCGGCTCCGAGATCGACCGGGAGAAAGACGCGCGTCCGGTCGTGCTCGCCGCGGACGGTCGCGTCCTACTCGATCCGAGCCTCGACGACCTCATGCGCGCGGCGGGATCAACCCGCACATGGTGAGACGGGCATTGCTGCCCGGAGCGGGTGTTGGGCGAGGCGGCAGGCAATCCCCTTGCCCCTCGTCGAGTTGGCCCCGGCCGTCGAGGCCGTCACCCAGCCCACCAGCCGGACTCCCGCCGGCGGCGATGACGCTGGATTATGTAAGGGCGCTAGGGCAGCGGGCCGGGGTTGGTGGCTGCGTGGATCTTGCGCAGCCATGTGGTGGCCTGGGCCAGCGTGGGGCGGTCGATGCCGTGCCCGTCAGGGTGCCAGTGCAGCTCGACGGCCGCGTCGCGATCGATGAATTGCTCGGCCAGGCGTTGGGCCTGTTCGGGTGGGGCGATCGGATCGGCTGTGCCGGCGCCGATGAACACCCCAACTCGGGACAGGTCCACCATTGGGGGGTCGTCGAGGGGGACCATTGGTGCGAACAGCACTGCGGCCCGCAGCAGGCGGGGGTGTCGCAGCAGCATGGTGGCGGCGATGTTGGCGCCGTTGGAAAACCCCACGGCAACCAGCCGGCAGGCGGCCAGCTGGTAGTGCTCGGCAGCGCTGGTGAGGAAGGCGGCGAGCTGGTCGGTGCGCGCGAGAAGGTCGTCGGTGTCGAACACGCCTTCGGCCAGCCGCCGAAACCACCGGTTGGCGCCGTGTTCGGACACCTGTCCGCGTGGTGACAGCATCGCTGCCTGCTCGTCGAGGACGTGACCGAGCTCAAGCAGGTCATCCTCGTTGCCGCCGGTGCCGTGCAGCAACAGCAAGGTCAGCGCATCGGGAGCTTTGGCTGGCGTGAACCGGTGGATGAAAGTCTCGACACCGGTGGTCATCGTGGCTGCCCGCTTTCGGTGCCGCCGACGGTGATCTCCTCGTCGGGGCCCAGGACCCGCAGCGTGGGCAGTGCATGTTCGATCTCGGTGTGGGAGGGTTCAAGCCACGGTGGCAGCTTGAGTGCTCGGCCCAGCCGCATCAGCGGTTCATCGATGGTGAAGCCTGGTGGGTCGGTGGCGATTTCCAGCAGCACCCCCCCGGGTTCGCGGAAGTAGATGGAGTGGAAGTACTGGCGGTCCAGGATCGGCGTGACGTTCAGTCCTTGATCCATCAGCGTGGTGCGCCAGGCGACCTGCTCGGCATCATCGGGGGTGCGCCAGGCGATGTGGTGCACCGTGCCGGCGGCCACCAGCCCCGGCGGGGCTTCCGGACTGCATAGCACGTCCACCAACGCACCAGCGCCACCATCGCTGGTGGCGAAGCGGAACCGGGCGCTGGATTCCTCGACCAGACGAAATCCGAGCGTGTCGGCCAACAGTGCCGCGGTGTGCTCGTGACCGGCCTGGGTGAGCGTGACCGAGTGCAGTCCCCGAATCGCATGCCCTGGCGGGATCGGTCCATCCGGCCATGGCGGCCGTGGGTCGGCCTGCGGGTGGGCGACCAGCTCCAGTGCCAGCCCATCTGGGTCGCGCACCGACAACGTCTCTTCCCCCGACCTGGTCGTGACCGGACCCGTGTGAACTGCCAAGCTCGCCAAATGCGCCTGCCACCAGCCCAGCGAACCCTGCGGGACCGAAAAGGCCACCGTGGTCGCCTGTCCGGTGCCGCGGCGCCCTCGCTGCGCACCCGGCCACGGGAAAAAGGTGATCAACGTGCCGGGCTGGCCGGTCTCGTTACCGAAGTAGAGGTGATACGTATCCGGGGCATCGAAGTTCACCGTGGTTTTGACTAGCCGCAATCCCAGCGCGGTGCGGTAAAAATCCACATTGCGCTGCGGATCGGTGGCGATCGCGGTCACGTGATGCAACCCCGCCAGTGCGCTCGGCATGCTCTCTGACCTCCAGTGATATGCCTGGCACCCCGAAGGGGCAGCTCGTGCGCCGGAGTATTCGTCTTGCACCATCACCCCGCTAAGGCGGGGATCTGCGGGTACTGTGCCCGCAACACGGCCATACCGACCTCATACCCCAGTTGCAAGACCCACGAACGTGGACCCCGAAAACGGCCACTCGCAATCCCTTCCGGCAGTGAGCTATCGACGCGCTGCCAAGTGTTCTGATGCGCATCAACATCCAGTAGCGGGGTGCTGCCAGCATCGAGGAGTAACACCGCACGGTCTGTTACCGCGCAGCCTCGCGCACTAGGTTGATCAGCCGGTGTAGAGCGTCCGCACGACGTCCTCAATGGAGGGTTCGACCACCTGCAGGTCTCGCACGGCGACCCGGGCGACCACAGCGGCGATCAGTTCTGCGGCGCTGATCTGCTCGGCGGAGAAGGCCAGCCGCTGGCGCAGCCCGTTCGCCTCGACCGTGACGTCGAGCACGCCGGGCAGCCCGTCAAGCGCTGCATGCGGCTGCTCCAAATCCACCACCAGCCGCCGCGCTCCGCCGAACTGGCGGCGTAGCGACTCCAGCGAGCCGTCCACCAGCACCCGCCCGTGGTCGATCACCACCAGCCGCCGGCACAGCCGCTCGACGTCCGGCAGATCATGCGTGGTTAACAACAGCGTGACCCCGTCGACGGCGTTGGCGCGGGCCAGGAACACCCGCAGTCGCTCCTTGCTGATCAGATCCAGGCCGACGGTCGGTTCGTCGAGCACCAGCAGCTCCGGGGAGTACAGCAGCGCCGCGGTGACCTCCCCCCGCATCCGCTGACCCAGCGACAGCTGCCGCACCGGGGTAGCCAGGAACGGAGAAAGCTCCAGCAGCTCGACGCACTCGTCGAGACGTCGGACATGCTTGGCGGGGGCCACCCGATGGATCGTCCGCAGCAGCGCAAAACTCTCGGCCAGCGGCAGGTCCCACCACAGCTGGCTGCGCTGCCCGAACACCACGCCGATCCGCCGGGCCAACTCGCGCCGCTGTCGGACGGGCTCCAGCCCGCACACCCGTAGCCGGCCCGCGGTCGGTACCAGGATCCCAGTCAGCATCTTGATCGTGGTCGACTTGCCGGCTCCGTTGGGCCCAAGCAGGCCGACCGCCTCGCCGGCCTGCACGGACAGCGTCACCCCGTCCACCGCAGCCAGCCGAACCCCGCGCTTGCGACGAAACTCCCGGCGCAACTCGTCGAGTTCGATCAACGGACTCATGACCCAGTGCCGACGTATTGGCGCACGCCGGCCCGCCAGATCCCGGCGGCCACGCCGGCCGCGAGCACCGCCACCAGCGGTGCGCTGTATTGCAACACCGGGTGCAGCCCGAGCGGGTCCGGTTTGCCGAGGATCGACAGCGCCGGGTAGTAGGCGACGAACGCGCCGGGCACGACGAACGCCATCAACCGCAGCAGCCATCCAGAGAAAATCGACACCGGATAGGAGGTGAACATCCCGGACCCGTAGGTCACCGCGTTGGGCAGCTCCTGACCTTCCACCAGCCAGAATGTGGTGGCGCTGGCTGCAATCCAGATCGCACCTAATAGGACCAGACCGGTCAGCGGGGTGATCAGCAACACCACCACCCGCAGTGGTGTCCAGGAGATGTCCGAGGTGGCCAGCACGTAGCCGAGCACAGCGAGCGCAGTAACGACCTTGCCGAGCCGGCGCAGGGCGAAGTCGGACACGCAGATCTGGGTCAGGGCGGGCAGGGGACGTAGCAGCAGTGCGTCCAGCGTCCCGGTGCGGACCAGCTGACCGACCTTGTCCAGCGGACCGACCAGCACGTGGGCTAGCCCGTAGGAGATTCCGGCCAGGCTGAAGATCAGCAACACCTCGTGACGGGTGAATCCGCCCATCTCACTGATCCGGGAGAACAGCAGCAGGATGATCACCATGTCCTGAAGCTGCGCCAGTGCCTGTGCGGCGCACTGCAACGCAAACGAGGTCGGGTAGGCCAGCTGGCTGCGTACCGATGCGGCCACCAGGCTGCGGTATACCGCTAGGCGCTCACCCACCCTGGATCACCAGCGTCCGTACCGCCCTGGCAAGCACCAGGCGGCCGGCCGCGAGCAGGACAACTGCCCAGGCCAATTGGTGGGCCAGTAGCGGCAGTGCGGCACCCCTACCGATGGCGATGTCGATCGGCGCCTGCAGGATCGCCGGGAACGGCGTCGTCCAGATCGCCACCCTGGCCCAGTCCGGGAAGAAGGCGATCGGGATCACCAACCCGGACAGCATGCCGCCGATCACGGCGTGCAGCGAGAGCAGCCCGCGCCAGTCCAGCAGCCAGAACGCCACCAGGTTGAGCAGGAACCGGATCGCGAAGCTGACCAGGATGGCGAGCAGCACGCTGAGACCGAACGCCGTCCAGCGCAGCGCCGAGCTGGGCAGGGTCAGGTCGAAGAAGGCCAACCCGACCAGCAGCGGAACGGTGAACCGGGTCAGCAACGCAAAACTGGCCCGGCCCAGATCCTCGGCCAGCAACGCAGCCTGCAGATCCATCGGACGGAGCAGGTCGACGGCGACATCGCCGCTGCGTACCCGCTCCCCAAAGTCGGAGTTGGCCCAGAGCAGCACCACTGCGATCAGCGCCTGGCCGATCCAGACGAAGGTGACCGTGGTCGACGGGTTGTAACCGGCGACCTGGGCGGTGCCGGCGAACACGGTGAGCAGTACCGCGCACCGCATGAAGCCGAAGACGATGTTGGTGGCCAGTCCCGCAACCACCGCCTGCCGGTAGGTCGAGTACCGCCGGAAACCGGCACGGATCAGCCGCAGGTAGCAGGCGAGCACGCTGCACTACGTTAGCAAGGCAGCTCTGTACGCAGGCGTGAGTCGAGAGGAGCGCCCACTGGTGGGCAAGATCAAAGTGGCAGGTACCGTTGTCGAGCTCGATGGTGACGAGATGACCCGGGTCATCTGGGGTTTCATTCGCGACCAGCTGATCCTGCCCTATCTCGACGTCAACCTCGACTATTACGACCTCGGTATCAAGCATCGCGACGCCACGGATGATCAGGTCACCGTCGCTGCCGCACACGCGATCGTCAAGCACGGAGTGGGCGTCAAATGTGCCACCATCACGCCCGATGAAGCGCGGGTCGAGGAATTCGGTCTGAAGAAGATGTGGCGCTCACCCAATGGCACGATCCGCAACATTCTCGGTGGCGTCATCTTCCGTGAGCCGATCGTCTGCTCGAATGTCCCGCGCCTCGTGCCGCACTGGACCGAGCCGATCATCATCGGCCGCCACGCGCACGGTGATCAGTACAAGGCCAGCGATTTCACCGTGCCGGGGCCGGGAACCGTGACCATCACCTACACCCCGGACGACGGTGGTGAGCCGCTGCAGATCGAGGTGGCCAAATTCGGCGAGGGTGGCGGTGTGGCGCTCGGGATGTACAACTACCGCAAATCCATCGAGGACTTCGCCCGGGCATCACTGCGCTATGGACTGGCCCGTCAGTATCCGGTCTATCTGTCGACCAAAAACACGATCCTCAAGGCGTATGACGGCATGTTCAAAGACGTGTTCGCTGAAATCTACGAGTCTGAGTTCAAAGCGGATTTCGAGGCGTGCGGCCTTGCTTATGAGCATCGGTTGATAGATGACATGGTGGCCGCGGCGTTGAAATGGACCGGCGGTTACGTCTGGGCCTGCAAGAACTATGACGGCGACGTGCAGTCCGACACCGTCGCCCAGGGCTTCGGCTCGTTGGGGCTGATGACCAGCGTGCTGATGACTCCGGACGGCCAGATCGTTGAGGCGGAGGCCGCGCACGGCACCGTCACCCGGCACTTCCGGCAGCATCAGCAGGGCAAGCCGACATCGACCAACCCGATCGCGTCG
>DASQVB010000050.1:0-13990 GCA_035640975.1 Pseudonocardiaceae bacterium | reverse complement strand
CAGAGCCTGCTGACCCTTGCTGCCTTCCGACCCTGGGGGAGTTCGCAAGATGGACGCCACGCGGGGTCCACCGCCCAGTCTAAGGGCTACCCTTCGCCAGCACACGGCAGACCTCCCAAGAACCGTCTACCTGCTGCTTCGGCTCTCAGGCCGATCCCTAACTCGCCGAGCCGGCCTCCGTAGCAGTATCCGACTCCGCGGCAAGAGCAGCTTCGGCCTCCTGAACACGGCCCTGCAACGACCGGTACTCGTCATTACTCGACAGCCTCGTTTTCACCTTGAGATCGAACAGCTCCTGAGTTCGAAACGGTGATCCCCACTTTTCGTCCACGTCGGTGGCCGCCTCTTGCTTGATCTCGGCCATCCGCGCTCGCATCTTCTCCAGCTCCTGCGCGTCGACGCCCCCCTGGACCTCCGCACCATCCTGGTTCACGTTATGGCCCGCCCTCCACCATCGCGCTATGAGCGCGCTCCGCGCGCGCTCGGCGGCTCAGTATCCTAGCGATCCATTCCGTGACGTTGGCACTCTCACGGCAGCGCTGCCGCCACCGACTGGGTGACGGCTATCGCAGCCGGGCGGTAGATGAGGGGCCGCGCACCATCAGAGCCTGCGGCGTCTGCCCTGCCCAGTGTCGGCACCACCCCGGCGTCAGGCCGTCTACCTGCCGTTTTGGCTGGTCATCCACGTTGGCGGTAACCTCCCGAGCGGAGGATTCGCCTAGTGGCCTATGGCGCACGATTGGAAATCGTGTTGGGTGTTAAAACCCTCGCGGGTTCAAATCCCGCATCCTCCGCTGTTAGCAGTACAAACGCGGGCATCATGTGATCATGGTGTGCGGGACTTCGTCGCGCGTGATGGGAGCCATTGCTTTGTTACCGCCCGCCGTCACTGGTCGTCAACGAGCTTCACACCCGGGCAGCTCTGGTCACCGCGGCCGACGAGCCATGACGTTGCGTGGATATGTCACATGGTAGTCACATGCGATCGCAATGCCGCCGAGATTGAGAATGCCAACCGTTTCGACGAAGGACGGAGCCAACACGGACGTCCGAATCCATCACGAGGGCACGCTAGCGAAGACCTCCCTACCCACCGGTAGCGCCCTCCAGGCGCTCCGTCCCGCACGCAGGCGCGGCTAGCGGAGCCGATCGGCACCTTGCACCGCGCTGGAAAGCGGATATGGAAGGGCCGGTCCCTCGCTGTGAGCTTGTCGTGCGTGGATCATGGCTGATTGCTCCCGTGCGGGAAGCTGGTGGAACTCGGCACAGGTTGGGTCCGGCAGAGTAGCGATCATCCTCGAGCGTCAGCTCACGCCACCCTTGCGGTGTCTTTGTATCTCGTGTTGGGATCAGGGCAGCATCGCGTGCAGGTGTCGGTCCAATAGCTGCATGGAGGCGCGGAACCGATTGGATCGTTTCTTTGCCCATCCGCTTCAACCACACCATCGTCTTTGCCCGTGACAAGCAGCGCTCCGCGGACTTCCTCGCTGAGCTCCTCGCACTCCCCGAGCCGCAAGAGGCAGGGGCCTTACTGGCGGTCACGCTCGACGACGGCGTGACGCTGGACTACGCCGAGCCGGGGATCGACTTCAACAGTCAGCACATTGCTTTCCTCGTCACAGAGGAAGACTTCGACGGCATATTCGATCGCCTACGCGCTTCCGGAGTGCGGTACTGGGCCGATCCCCGCAAGGCCCACCCCGGCGAGATCAACCGCAACGATGATGGCCGTGGCGTCTACTTTGATGACCCCGGCGGGCACCACTTCGAGGTCATCACCCGGCCCTACAGCTGCGGCAGCTAACGGCGTTTGCGGCTCGGTCGGCGGTGCCTGGTCGCTGGCCGCGGCCAGGGGCAGTAGGTGGGAGCGGGTTCGGAGGGACTACTGGGGGCACTGGTGTTGCAGGTGTTCCTGCCGGCGCCGCCGTTCAGGGTGTCCCTGCCTTCGCCGACATTAGGGTGTCGTTGCCAGCGTCACCGTTGAGGGCGTCATTACCGGCGTCGCCGTTGAGGGTGTCGGTGCCGTCGGCGCCGAAGAGGCCGTCAATGTCGGCGCCGCCATCGAGGGTGTCGTCGCCTGCGTCGCCAGAGAGGAAGTCGCGGCCGTCGCCGCCGCGAAGGATGTCACTACCACCACCAGAGAGAATGTCGTTGGCCGCACCGCCGCAGATGACGTCGTCTTTTGGAAGAGCCGACGAGGAATTGGGCGCTGGTGGCGTTGGAGTTGCCGATGGTGCAGCCTTCTTGAACTGCTGCGGGCACCGGGATCACCACCGCCATCAGGGGCACCAGCACGATGGTCGCTACACCCACGAGCGTTGCGCGTTGGGCGAACGCGTGCGGGCGACCGGTGCTGGTGAGCGCGGACCGTGCCGGGACGGCGGGACGCGAGGCATGATGACCTCCAGGCAAAGGAGCGATGTTCTTCCACGGCCACTGGGCGCCAAATGAGATCGTGGCTTCGAAAAGTGGTCTGCACTCGCCTGGTGCGCCAAAGTGGCTTCGCTGCGTAATGTCTAAGATTTTGATCGTTACGTTACGAGTCTTTTATGAGAATCGATGGCTACGGTGTGTCCACGCTCCTCGTCGTGCTGGCTACCCCGCGGTCTTCGGGCTCCTCCCCCGATCGCCATCGCAGTCCTCTTCGCAGGGCCGGTAACTGAAGAGAGAGCGCCGGATCCGACGGGATAGCATCGGTCACCGATCCCCTCGCTGATACCGACCCGATCGCCAAGGAGCCACTGTGTCGCAGCTCAGTCCCATGCCCGCTGAGCCCGCTGCGAGCGTGCTGGTGCCGGCCGGGACCACCGCCGGTCAGGCGGTGCGGGAGGCAGGCTTGGCCGGCAAGGGCCCTGATGCCGTCGTGGTTGTGCGGGATGCCGAGGGCAGACTGCGTGATCTGTCCTGGGTACCAGAGACCGACACGGCCGTGGAGCCGATCGCGGCCTGCACTGACCCTGGCCGCAGCGTTATCCGGCACTCCTGCGCCCACGTGCTGGCGCAGGCCGTTCAGGACCAGTTCCCGGACGCCAAACTCGGCATTGGGCCGCCGGTGAAAGACGGCTTCTACTACGACTTCGACGTCGACCGGCCATTCACCCCCGAGGACCTGCAGGCACTGGAAAAGCGGATGAAGCAGATCCTCAAACAGTCCCAGCGGTTCTCTCGCAGGGTGATTGAATCGATCGAGGATGCACGGCAGGAGCTGGCGGCTGAGCCGTACAAGTTGGAACTGATCAATCTGAAGTCTGACGTGGACACCTCCGAGGTGATGGAACTCGGCGGCGGCGAGTTGACCATCTACGACAATCTCGACCCACGCAGCGGGCAGCGGATATGGAGTGATCTGTGTCGCGGCCCGCATGTGCCAACGACCAAACACATCCCGGCCTTCACCCTGACCCGCGTCGCGGCGGCGTACTGGCGGGGCAACGAGCGCAACCCCCAACTGCAGCGCATCTACGGAACGGCGTGGGAGTCGCAGGAGGCGCTCGATCGCCACTTGGCGATGCTCGCCGAGGCCGAGCGCCGGGACCACCGCCGCATCGGCACCGAGCTGGATCTGTTCAGCTTCCCGGATGAGATCGGCTCCGGTCTCGCGGTGTTCCATCCCAGGGGCGGGATCATCCGGCGTGAGCTGGAGGATTACTCACGACGCCGTCACGAGGAGGCGGGTTATGAGTTCGTGTATACCCCGCACATCACCAAGTCTCATCTGTTCGAAGTATCCGGACATCTGGACTGGTATGCCGAGGGAATGTTTCCCGCCATGCACCTGGACGCCGAACTCAACGCAGACGGCTCGGTCCGCAAGCCCGGCCAGGACTATTACCTGAAGCCGATGAACTGCCCGTTCCATAGCCTTATCTACAGGTCGCGCGGGAAATCTTATCGGGAACTGCCGCTGCGGCTGTTCGAGTTCGGCTCGGTATATCGCTACGAGAAGTCCGGTGTCGTGCACGGGCTGACCCGAGTCCGTGGCATGACCCAGGACGACGCACACATCTACTGCACTTCCGAGCAGGTGCAGGCGGAGCTGCAGTCACTGCTGTCGTTCGTGCTCGGCCTGCTGCGTGACTACGGCCTGGAAGACTTTTACATCGAGCTGTCCACTCGAAATGACGAGAAGTACATCGGCACTGACGAGATCTGGTCCGAGGCTACCGAGACCTTGCGCCGCGCCGCTGAGGCCAGCGAACTCGACTTGATGCTCGACCCTGGTGGCGCGGCGTTCTACGGTCCCAAGATTTCGGTACAAGCCAAGGACGCGCTGGGGCGTAGCTGGCAGATGTCGACCATTCAAGTCGATTTCAACACGCCCGAGCGATTCGGATTAGAATACACCGCAGCGGACGGCTCTCGGCAGCGCCCGGTCATGATTCACCGGGCACTGTTCGGCTCGATCGAGCGGTTTTTCGGCATCCTGACCGAGCACTACGCCGGGGCGTTCCCGGCGTGGCTGGCCCCAGTGCAAGTGGTCGGTATCCCGATCGCGGACGAGCATGCCGAGCACCTGCACCGGGTGGCGAAGAAGTTGCGCGCCAAGGGGATCCGCGTCGATGTCGACGCGTCCGACGATCGGATGCAGAAGAAGATCCGCAACCACACCACTCAAAAGGTGCCGTTCATGCTGCTGGCCGGGGCGAAGGATGTTGATGCGGATGCGGTGTCCTTCCGATTCCGCGATGGCAGCCAGATCAATGGCATTCCAGTCGACGAGGCAGTCGCCGGCGTCACGGGGTGGATCGCACAGCGAGCGAACTCCTCCCCTACCGCCGATGACTTCAACACTGAGAACGGCTCACGCGATCGCTGATGATCACGGCCTGAGTTCGGCGTCACGTGGGATGCTGTGGTGGCCAGCTGCTCTCAGATAACCATGCTACGGATCCTCACATCGCCGCGGATAGCCACCTGGCGGTCCCATTACATGTGGTAGCGTCCCGACATCTCCCGGCTGATCCGCGCACAGCGTACCGTGCTCTTAGCGGTCCAGCATCGGCGCAAAGGCGGGAGCGAACATGATGAGCAACATCGAGAAGTATCGATCCGCGCACCAAGCGTTCAATCGTCGGGACTGGACGGCACTCATCCAGAATTTTACTGCCGACGCGGAGTACACCGATCAAGCACGCGGAGCCACGCTCAAGAGTCCACAGGAATTAGTGGACTACCTCAGGACCAATTGGGTAGGGGCGTTCTCCGACGCCGCGATCGCTGAGACCAGCTACATCGATGCCGGTAATCATGTGATCGCGCAGTTCACCGCGGCCGGGACCAACGACGGCGCATTCGGGCCGATGCCGCGCACCGGCCGCCGGGTATCCACGCAATTCTGTGAAATCATGCGGTTCAACGCGGCAGGTCAGATAATCAGTGGATGTCTGTACTATGATCTGGTTACGATCCTCGTCCAGCTGGGCCATATGGAGGTCCCGCCGGCGACGTGACCGGTCCGTTGTCGACCTCGTCCAGCAACCTCACTAGTCCACGAAGGCGAATTCCCATATCGCGCCGGGATTTTCAGCTTGTCAGTCGGAGGCCCTGACTGCGGTCCTGCCCGACCGTCCTGGGTGAGCCGCAAAAAATAGAGTGCGCCATTTTTCAGGCTAGTCACCAGCAGAGAGTCTCGACATGGCTCCGCTTCATGTGTCCTCTCCCCTTCGGCAAGCGCGTTTGGCGGCCGCTCAGTTCGTCGACGCAAGGTAAACGGCGTCACTGTCCGTGGGCCTGCGGGGGTCGAGCATCGGAGTACGCATCCCGCCTGTTGAGTGTAGACCTGCGCTGCAGCGGGTAGAGCAATAGTGCAGGTTGATCCGCGTGAGAGAGGAGCCACAGATGGGTACCACGAGCGGAGAGGCCGGTCAGGTCACCGGGACGAAGGACAAGGACTACAACCTTATCTGGTTTGTCGAGCAGTGCTTGAGTAACGCGCTGCGACTGGAGGCCTATATCCAGGACGCCGAACGCGATGGTGACTCGGAACTGGCCGACTTCTTCCGCCGCGCCCAGGGTGAGAGCCGCAAGGGGGCCGAACAAGGCAAAGCGCAATTGCGCAAGCGCTTAGCCGGCTGAACGCCGGGTCAGAGGCGATCGATCTGACTCTCTTTGGGCTCCCACCACAGGCCTATATCAGCTCACCGGGCGATGAGGCTGTCCTGGAGAGATTCGAGTAGCTCGGTGGGGCCCTGGTACACCTCCACTGCGCCCGCCTCCCGCAGTTCCTCGCGGCTGATCCCACCGGTGAGGAACGCGATGCAGTCGAGCCCGGCCTTCTTGCACGCCTGCACGTCCCACACGGTGTCGCCGACGAAGACTGCCGCATCGGGAGTCACCTCGCCGCGCTCCAAGGCGATCTGCACGATGTCCGGTGCGGGCTTGCTCTCCTCCGCGTCGCCTGCGGAGGTCGCCGTGGCGACAACGTCCTCGGCATCGAGCGCGTCACGCAGTGCGCGCATTTCACGTTCACTGGCGGAGCTTGCCAGCACCACCCGCAGGTCCCGATGGGCGCACGCTCGCAGCAGATCCGCGGCGCCGTCGAAGGCTCTCAACCGCGGCCAGTAGGGGGCGTAAAGGGCCGTGTGTGCGGATCGTATCTCGTCATCGACCGCACGGTCGCGATCACCCGGCAGCAGGTGATCGAGCAGCTTGTCCGAGCCCATGCCGATGGAGCGGTGAATGTGAGCCATCGACACGTGGTGGCCGTACTGGCGGAACGCTTCCCACCAGGTAACGGCGTGCAGGTAGTTGGTATCGACGAGAGTACCGTCCACATCGAACAGCACTGCAGAGATTCGAGTCATGCTGCAAGGCCTACCCACTGCGCCGCGGCGGTATGCACCGAGATCGCGCGTAGGTGTTCCGGGAGGGGTGGTCGCCGCGTCCGGTCATCCCTCCCGCGCCAACCCCACCGTCCCGTGACCACGTGATCGCGTCAGTCTCCGTCGCTGCTGCCGCTGCCGCCGCCCGCACCGCCGTCGCTGCCGTCGCTGCCGCCCGCACCGCCGCCGCTGCCGCCGCCATTGCCGCCGCCGCTGCTGCTGCCGCCGCTGCCGCTGCCATTGCCGCCATCATTGCCGCCGCCGTTACCGCCGCCGTTCCCGTTGCCATTGCCGCCGCCGTTGCCCGAATTCGATCCCGAAGAACCTGAGCGGTAGTCAAGAATGGCTTGGCGAACCTTCTCATAGTCGGCTTGTGTCGCACCACCACCGCGTGGAGGCGGCGGTGCGGGGTCAGGGTCCGTCCGCGGGCGAGAATTGCCCGATTCGGTGTTAGCTCGCCGCTGAGCAGGTCGCTCGGTCTGGTCTGCCGACCGGTCAACTCGCTGCCCGAGATCGGCTAGTGGAGAAGGCTCTGTCACTGGGGCGGGCTGGCCTGTCGGCGCTGACGACCCACCGCCCGGAGGCACCGCGGTACGGTTACCAACCAGCGCTGGGGCGGGCTGGGTTTGGACGCGATCGGCGCCTAGCGCCGCAGGTGGGACAGCAGGCTCGCCATCGACCTGATCCGGATCACCGCTGCCCGGGGCGACAACGCCGGCCTGGCCACTTGCTGGCGCAGCCACCACCGAGCCGGAAGACGTATCCGAGGGGAAAAGCGGTGGCACGACGATCCCTACCACGAGCGCCGCGACTGCGCAGAGTAATACACCCACCACGACCTGACTGCTGGATCGCGCCGACCTAGGTCTTGGCGGTCGTGGTCCAGGTCGTTGAACGTTTCCCTGGCGTTGGCGTAATGGCCCGCGCGGCCAAACTCTTTGTCGATGCGCCGGTCGGCGCCGCGCCGCTGGCGGGCGCGGCTGCGCCGGAGCCGGAGCCGGAGCTGGCTCAGCGTGCTCGACGTTTTCCCGGCGTTGCCCGAATGGCTGGCCTAGCCAAGCCCCCTGTGCCCTTTGCCGATGTGCGGGCGGGGGCGGCTGCACCGATGGCAGCGGGGGTGGCGCAGGCTGCTCTGCGTTTTCGCGGGGTTGCCGGAATGGCCGGCCTGGCCAATCCCTTGGTCGTCGAGTCAACCGGCGCGGCCGAGACCTACCCGCGCTTCTATTCCTTGGAATCGGATCCGGCATACCTGACTCCAGCTAGTGCGAGTGAAGCTGGTGCGAAAGCGGGTCCTGCCGTCGGCGCAGCCTGCAACGGGGCCAGATCAGCTACTCCTATAACACCGTGAGTACCGCACGTTGCGCACTCAGGCGAATAACGAACATCCGCCGGGAAGGTCCGCTGAGCTTGGGCATCGTAGACGACCAGCTTCGGCGTGACGTGCTCTTGCCCTGACGCGGCAGCAAACGTTCGCACAGCTTCTGCAACCTGCATTGACGCCACAACGCCATTCAAGAATATCACCGAGGGCGCGGCATCTTCGGTGCCGTAGCCACGGGCCCGTTCGTACTCTTGTACCGCTGGCGGGGCTAAATCATACGCCGCTCGTTGGGCGTGGATAAAACCACGACACTCGAGGCAACCAACCCCTGGTGCAACGACTTGTACCTGCCCACCAAGTCTGGCAGCGAGGCTGTCGGTCCCGAGTCTCGCGCCGGTGCCGGCATCGATGAGCGGTATGAGGTAGCGGAGGGATAGATGATTCAACGACAGGCGAGCGCCGTGCCCATCGACGCAACCCAGCAGCAGATCCGCCGCCTTGGCGTGATCGAGAGCACTACTGTCAAGAAGTGGTGCTGCCACGGCTGTCACCGCAGCTGCAGGCGCCAGACACTCGATGAGTTCCCGGAAGACATCGACCTTGTACCGCCCGACGTCGTCTGGGGTGGCCCCGATGAGGCGGTTAAGATTGCTCAATTCGATACGGTCAGGATCAATCAGAGTCACGTGGCCGACGCCAAGGTGGGCGAGTTCTAAGGCTACGAAGGAGCCAAGACCACCAACACCGACGACGGCCACTCGCGCTTTTGAGAGGGCCTCTTGGGTGGAGACGCCGAGCAGGGACAGTTGGCGGCTGTGTCGTATACTTTGCGAGGGGACTGACACGGGCTCCGAGCTGGATGCCGGGAGATAGCGTAAGACTGGTGAGTCTTCGGTGGATCCACCGACGATAGTCACTTGCCGCACCGGCACGATCGTCCCGGTTACACGCTGGTAGTAATGGGCGTCCAGACTGTTTTGCCCGACCACCATCGTGGCATGATAAAAAGGACCAGGTAGCATTGATGCAAGCCGAGGCATCTTTATCCGGTCATTGGACCAGTCGACTCCACTGAACGTTGTTCGAGATCCCGAATCAAAGGGGTGTGAGTGGACCTCAATGAGACTCCAACCCTCCCGGCGACACCGGGTCAATGCGTCCGCGACGAACTTACCATTCGGACTGATTGCTGAGTGCGACTGATGATCTAAATCCGCCGACTGGGCGCATACCAGCTCATGTCCTACCAAGCGAACCCTGCTAGACGACACGTTGGGCGCAGCGAAAACGAACGCCATCTGCTCATTGTCACCTCTTCGCCCTAGCCCGTTATTTGCAGACAGCAGGTGACTGCGGAGCTGCGTCCAGAGGCTCGAGCTCAGTACAATATCATGCACCTCAAGCATTATTTTTCCCCGCTCAGTCTGCGCCGATCCCGAAAGACCGCTGCAATCAGGTTCAGGTAACTAACCAGACTGTGGCCACTCAGCAAGTCGGTTCCACCGGCCGGCCGCCAACCGATAAGGTGAATACAGAAATGCCCCCATCCGCGATCAAGGTGTTCCTTATCGGCGCTCGGACCCCGCGTGAAAAAATGGTAGATTGACTGGCCTGTGTCCGTCCGAATATCGTGGTCCGTCCAGAACCATTCCGGCGGCACCGAGGGATAGCCGGGAGTACCGCAAGGGATGTCGATCAGGATTTCAACGTGCGACTTGTTCCACCCCGGTGAAATCGGAAAACGCTCGACATAAAACCATGTGCCGCTCTGGGTATCGAAACGGACATCGCCTAGCCGTTGCGAAAGCAATAGCGCCTCGGCCTGGAGTCGGCCGAGCCGGCGCCGGGTTTCGAGGTCGTTGGTCATGAAGTTAGGCCATGCACCCATAGGTGAAGGGCGTCACTACGGAGTAGTCGACTGCACTAGCCGGCAGTGGCTTATGATCCTCGAGCTTGACGATTTTGCCATTAGGCATGCTTGCCATTACCCAATCGGACAGCACGCTCTTGCTGTGCCGCTTGAGATCGGCGGCAGTCGGCTGCTCCTCGCGCACGTCGATGATTTCGCCGTTAACCATGTAGTTACCCATCTCAGTCTTCCGTTCTGTTGGTGAATACCTCTGGCATTTTGCGACTGTCGGGATAGAGCTGCGCTTCTACATGTACTCCCCGGCCGGTGGAGTGACGGTGCAAGCACGGTCTGTAACTGCACTCGATGTTGGCGTTGTCCAATGCATCCTTGAGGCGTTCATCGCTTCCAAGCGAGAAGGCGTTACCCATCCCGCTGCTTATAACGCTAAGTTATGGTTTGCGTACACAGCGAATCCGATTCGATCCATTTTTACCGTTTGTTCTATTTGTGTATGGCTTGAGCGCTCACCGGCAGTTCCGGATGAGGCAGTGCACCAAGGCACCGCTGGAGTGGCGGCTGACGAGGAGGCGGGCAGCTCTCGTCGTCTGGCTCCGTGGCGCTCACCACCTACAGTTTCCTGGTGCCAGTTCACTACCCGCCGACGGAACCGTTCGACCACGGGATGCTCGATGTCGGGGACGGGCAGCTCATGTACTGGGAGGACTGCGGCAACCGGGACGGCAAACCTGCTGTCGTGCTGCACGGTGGCCCGGGGACCGGTTGCTCACCCGGCATGCGGCGCTCTTTTAACCGGGAGGCTTACCGAATCGTGCTGTTCGATCAGCGCGGTGCCGGCAGGAGCCTTCCGCATGCGTGCGATCCCGCAACTGACCTGTCGATGAATACCACTGACCACCTCGTGGCCGACATCGAACGGTTGCGTGAGCATCTCGGGATCGAGCGCTGGCTGGTGTTCGGAGGCTCGTGGGGCTCGACCCTGGCCCTGGCCTACGCCGAGCGGCACCCCGAGCGGGTCACCGAGATGGTCATCGCAGCGGTCACCATGACCCGCCGGTCTGAGATCCAGTGGCTGTACCACGGTGTTGGCCGGTTCTTTCCCGCCGAGTGGGCCCGATTCCAGGCCGGCGTGCCCACCGGCGACCGTGACGGCGACCTTGTCGATGCCTACGCCCGACTGCTCGCCCATCCCGACGACGTGATCCGGGAACAGGCCGCGCGGGACTGGTGTGACTGGGAGGCCGCGGTGGTTCGTGGGACTCCGGTGGCGGCCCCCATCCCCGCTTCGCCAACGCCCGCTTCCGGATGGCTTTCGCGCGCACCGTCACCCACTACTTCCGGCACGGTGCGTGGCTGGATGAGGGCCAGCTGCTGCGCGATGCGCATCGACTTGTGGGCATCCCGGCCGTGCTTATCCATGGCCGACTCGATCTCGGCGGCCCGCTCCTGACCGCCTGGGAACTGGCTAAGGCCTGGCCGAGCAGCGAACTCATCATCCTCGACAACGCAGGACATATGTCGACGGAGCTCGGGGACCACGTCACCGCCGCCACCAACCGCTTCGCCGATCAGTAGCGGGACAACACCAGCTGTATCGGGTAGCCAATGTCGCCCGCAGCAGCAGGCCAGCACGGAGCACCTACGTTTGCCCAAGAACGGTCGAGGTTGGCGGATTCGCCGGGTCCTGCCTCCCCGCGCCGACCCAGGCCGACGTCCAAGACCTCTCCTTCGTGACACCATCCCGCTGAACATTCCCCTCGCCAATGTCCAGCGGCGTCCGGATAGCTCGCGGCGGTTCAAGCGGTTCGCGGCAGCGGGCGTCCTCGCCCTCGTCGGGGGCACTGCGTCGGTGTCTTTCCTCACTTCCCACAACGGCTCTATCCCCCGGCCACCGTCGGGAACCCTGCGCCCATAACTGCCGTCCCGGCACCGAACAGCAACGAATTCACCGGAGCACCCGCCGCCGCACCGAACCAACCAGCCGATGCTCCCGCCGCGGTGTCAACGCCTACTCAGACCAGCCGGTCCAAGTCTCCAGCTGCCAAGATCCCCCCGCCTCGGCCGCGCACCCCTGTAATCCCCGCTGAGGCCTACACGTGGTCTCGTATGGCGGAACTCAGCGGGAGTGATCAGAGCAGGGCACGCCTTCGTTCAGAATTTCCATCGCAGCCATAACGGAATTAACTGTTGCGCGACCCCCGGCATTGGCTCCCAGAAGCCTTTGCCTAACTCTCCTTCGCCATCTGCGCTGAGCCGCTGTAGCGCTTTCAGTCTTTACCGATGTTCGGCTTCAGTTGCGGGACTGGACGACCAGTTCGGTCGAGGCGATACGCCTTGATGTTTGCCCGATGGCGGTGATGCTGTATCTCCCTGGAGGGTCCCTCTCAACGATTCCGCCGTGTGTCGCGTTGCCGCCCAAGTCGGCGGGGAAGACGCCCATCACACCGCTGGTCGGGCCGGTCCAGGATATCTGCACGCCCTCCCCGGGCGAGAACCCTGAGGCGGTGACTGAGTAGGTATTGCCAATCGTCACCTGGTTGTTTGACAGTACCACGCGAGCCGCAGTACTGATCTGTGATCCAGCAGACTGGGGGACTGTACTGACCGGCGCTCCAGTCGCGGCGAATCCCCGGCCCAAACCGATCACCGTGGTGAGCAGGATGACACAGCCAAACACGATAGCCGTGCCCGGTATGATGACTTCCGCACTGCGCCGGTACCGGCCGAGGGTCCGGGAGGGCTGCAGCGCGCTTGCCTCGTCGTTGGAATACGCATCGGCATCATCGGCCGAATCTGCTGCGACAAAAAGTACCCTCGCGGCGATTTGCCGATATTCAGCGGCAGCAATCTTGGTTGGCTGCCTGCCGAACTCAACATCTGTACGCAGCCCTTCCAGCGCTGCGTTACAAGCCTCTGCCGTGTTGATACGCTCAGTCGGATCATTAGATTTGCTGAGATTGGTAAAAATCGCCGCTACAATGTTGACGATCAGGGCTGTTAAACACAGCAAGACCCACACACTCGAGCTACTCTCCCAGCCAAAGCCTTTTCTCACAGTCTCCGCGAATGTCGCACCGCCCACAGCTGGACCAGCCACCAGAGCTGCTGCGATAACGCTACTAACAATACTGATATTAGCCACCAGCTCGCGGCGGCCTTGCATTTTTCGCACGTATGCGTTAATGCTTGCCTGGTGCGTCCGGATTCGCCTCAGCAACTCTTGTCGTACGTCAACATCAGCATCGTGAGCCATCACTGCCCTCCTTCGGGCACACAGCGTTCGTCACCTCGTCCTGCTAGCTTGTCGAAATCAGCCACCACAGTGTTAGCAGTACTTTTGCTTTCCGTAATAATTTAGGCCATGACATACCAATTCGGGCTACAGCACAGTCCCTAATGTGAAATTTGTAGCTTGATAGGCACCCTAAAGAACCTTAGGTCCTCCAAGGTCACCGTAGGTGTACTGCTAGGAGCCCGAGCGTCGCCGCCCTGATACGCAAGGCGGACTGCCCACCCGATTGGCGCAGTCGGCATATCGAGCGTGGCGAGACGTTGACCTGACCCGTGCAGGAGTCCCGGTGGGCAGCTAAGGCCGCCGCCACGTCCTCGGATCACAGCGAGCACGCTGGTGGCGCGGTGGCGATCGATCCCAGCGGTGGAGACACAAGCCTTCCGCGCTGACATCGACGTCGTGCTGGATCCGTCGCTGTGACTGTGTCGGTGGGTCCGCTCGTGGCCGTATCGGAGCAAGAGCGCGTCAACCGGCAGGCTGCCCTGCAGCAGGCCGAGTCTGACTTCGATCCGCTGCCCTTCGACCCTGCTGGCGCGGGCGTTCGGGAGGGTGGTGAGGCGGAGCGGGCGTAAGCCCCATGCTCGGACGTACGACGCGATGATCGCCGCGGTGGCGCTGGCCCGTAACCTACCCGTGCACACCAGTAATCCCGATGACTTCGCGGGCATTGACGGACTGACAGTCAT
>DASQVB010000049.1:0-3033 GCA_035640975.1 Pseudonocardiaceae bacterium | reverse complement strand
GTGGGTCGCGTAGGTACATACGGCGCGCTGTGGAGGCCAGTCTCCACCGTTTGCAGACCGACTACATCGATCTTTACCAGTATCACGCGCCCGATGGTCTCACTCCGCTCGAGGAGACACTGGCAACGCTCGATGATCTCGTCACGGAGGGCAAAGTGCGTTACATCGGGTCCTCCAACTTCGCCGGATGGCAGATTGCCGATGCTGAGTGGATCGCCCAAAAGCAGCATCAGCATCAGGCTCGGTTCATCTCAGCGCAGAACCACTACAGCTTGCTGCACCGGGACGCGGAACGGGAAGTCATACCGTCGTGTTTGAATCGCGGTGTTGGCGTGTTGCCCTATTTTCCGTTGGCCAATGGATTGCTCACCGGCAAGTACCGTCGCGGTCAGGCTTCGCCTGGAGGGGCGCGTTTGGCCGGGCGCGAGTCGGAGCTGACCGACGACGTGTTTGATAAGCTTGAAGCTTTGGAGCGGTTCGGTGAAAAGCATGGACGCTCGCCGCTGGATGTGGCCATCGCAGGCTTGGCGGCCATGCCGGGAGTTGCTTCGGTCATTGCTGGTGCGACGAGATCCGAACAGGTACGAGCCAATGCCGCCGCCGGTGAGTGGGGCTTATCGCCGGAAGAGCTCGCCGAACTTCGATCCATATTAATTTGTGCTACGGTGGCAGCATTCTCCGGTGCTGGGCCTGCATCGCCCGTCCTGCCCGACTGAGCCTGGCCGCATCCGACGACCAGCGCGCCAACAGCCCGGTCACGGTGATACGTCCGAACAGGGTCCCCGACATGACGCCCCCGGCTTGTACACCGCTTACCACCAGGCATGATCATACTACTGACTGCGAAAATGCAGCCTGCGCAGTTAATGAGGTAAAGATCAGTGACGCACACTGATACGTACGTTCTCGGTGCGCTGCCACCCGATCGGGGATCAGCTCGGTCGACGGGCGCGACGAGCCTGGTCAATCGCGATGAAAGCCTGCGGTTAATCGCCCGTCTTGCACTAGCAGAGTGGCCTCGGTGTACGCGGTGACCAATGGCAGGTCGTGACTGACCAGCAGCAGCCCCAGTCCGCGTTCGGTGCGCAACTGGGTCAGCAGTTGCATGATCGCTTCGGTGGTCTGCGGGTCCAGTGCAGAGGTGATCTCGTCGCACAGCAGGACATCCGGCTCGGCGGCGATGGCGCGCGCGATGGCCACGCGCTGCCGCTGGCCGCCCGACAGCTCGTGCGGGTACCGCTCGGTGAAGTCAGTCGGCAACCCAACTGCAGCCAGCAGTTCGGTAACCCGGCGCGGAGCGTCGGCTTTCGTCGCCCGCTGGTGCAGCAGCAATGGGCGAGCGATGGCGGTGCCGATCCGCTGGCTGGGGTTGAGCGTGCCGAGCGGATCCTGGGGTACCAGCTGGATCCGGCGGCGCTGTTCTCGGGACCGCCTGTTGCCTCGGACGTCCAGCGGTGCACCGGCGAGTTCGAGCTGACCGGTGGCCGGATGGTGTAACCCGACGATGGTCCGAGCCACAGTGGTCTTGCCGGAACCGGACGGTCCCACGATGGCTAATGCAGATCCGGCACGCAGGTCGAGGTCGACGTCTCGGATGATGGCCTGCTGGCCAGGCTTGCCTATCCAGGCGGACAGTCCTCGGACGGATAGCACGCACGCCGCATCGACGCGCGCTGCCGGGGCGGTGCGCGCCGTGGCCGGTGTCGCGGTGCGCACCGCCCCGCAGTGCTCGAACTTGACCACGCTGTCCGCGATCTGATCAATCAGCTTCTCGTCGTGACAGGCCATCACGATGGCCAACTCCTGCCGGGTGGCGAGGTCACCGAGCAGGACACCGATCTCTTCCCGAAGCGCGGCGTCCATGCCCGCGGTCGGCTCGTCGAGTAGCAGCAGCGCCGGCCGCCGCGCCAGTGCCCTGGCCAGCGCCACCCGCCGCTGCTGGCCTCCGGAGAGCTGGCCAGGCCGCCGCCGCAGCAGGTCGGCCGTTGCCGGCAAGCGCACCTCAGTGAGCAGTTCACCCAGCGCAGCCGGGTCGTGCCGGGTGGCGATCTCGGCCAGCAGCCGGTGCACCCGCATCCGTGGGTTCAGCCGCGACGCCGGATCCTGGCCGACGAAGCTGATCTGCGCCCTGCGCAGGCAGCGCAGCTCTTCGGCGGAAAGGTCGGGCACGCTGCGGCCCAGCACGTGCACGCTGCCCGATCTCTGCCGCAGGGCGGCAGGCAGAGCGCCGACGACCGCGCGGAGCATGGTCGTCTTTCCGGCTCCAGACGGACCGACGAGCGCCACCACCTGGCCGCGCTCGATGGTCAGGTCCACCCCGGCCACCACGACCCGGCCCACCTGGTCGGACACCGTGAGATCCCGGACGTCCACCACCGGACTCATGTGGTCACCGCCGCGGAGCTATTCAAGGCGGCGGGCGCCAGGGCGTCCGCCGCCAGGTTGACCCCGATCGCCAGCGCCCCGATCGCCAGGCTCGGCGCGATCACCGCCCACGGGTTGAGCAGGATCCCGGCCGCGTTCTCCCGCACCATCAGCGCCCAGTTCGCCTCCGGAGGCTGGGGCCCGATCTCCAGGAAGGCCGCCGTGGTGACGACGTAAACGGCTTCGACGAACCGGAGACCAAGCAGGGTCAGCAGGGTCGTCCTGAGATTGGGCAGCACTTCCCGCCAGACCAGCTGCCACAGTCGCTCGCCTTGCGCGACGGCCACCTCCACATAACCGGAGGCGACCACCGGTGCGGTCGCCGCGCCCACCACCCGGACCGCATAGGGCAGACCGAGCACGACGGCGGCACCCACCAACGCGAGCTGCCCACCACCCGGCCAGGCCAGCACGATCAGTAGCATCCCCAGCACCACCGGCAGCATGATCAGCATGTCGGCCGTCCGCTCGATGAATCGGCCCACAGCGGGCCGCAGCGCGGCGACGGCGCCCAGCAGCGCGGCGAGCGCGGTGACGATCACCGCGATCAGCGCGGCGGTGACCAGCAGTTCGCGGCCGCCGGCGAGCAGCCGGCTCAGCACGTCGCGG
>DASQVB010000048.1:0-17644 GCA_035640975.1 Pseudonocardiaceae bacterium | reverse complement strand
TCCGCCGGCGGGTGCGGTTGTTGCCTGCCAATTCCCCTCATCGGCGCCCTGGGCACGATCGGGGCGCTGCGCGCGCTGTGGCGACGGATGCGGTGACCGATACTGTGCCTCACCTGGTTCGGTGCAGGGCGTCCCAGAATGCCGCGCGCACCGCGCTGGCTCCCCAGGCTTGGGCTCGATGACATTGCAGAACCACAGGTTCCGGTCGGCGGGCCGGGGATCACTCTGAGCCGGGTTCCCGGCCCGCAGCCCGTGACCGAGGAAGTGCCCGTGGATGTCGGCCACCTGTGCCCCATGCTCGGCAGCGACTCCATGCAGCGCCACATTCAGCTCAGCCAGAATGTCGACGACCTGCGGCCACGGCGGCAGCCCCACCCGCGAGGCATCGCCGGTGCCGTCACTGGGGTCATAGACGGCGCCCACGATCACCGGATCACTGCGCTGCCGCATAGCGCTGCGCACCCTCACCAGGGCCTGCCCGACGCGTCTGCGCACCACCGAGACCACCTCTCGGGCGCGCCGGGTGTCGCCGTACGCCCCGAGCAGATCGTTGCCGCCGACGGTGAGACGATCGTGGGGCGCGAGAGCGGATCCTTCAAGCCGCAGAAGCTGTGCATCTAACAGCGTGCTAGTGGTGCCGCCATCCGTGGCGAGCAGGTGATAAGACAACGTGGGAAAGTGTCGCCAGGTCCCGACCACGCCACTGGGGGAAGTCGTCGTCGCGATTGCGCGTGAGCAGGCTCGCGCCGCCACGACCCTCGCCGCCGGCATAGCGATCGATGGAGATCGAGTCGCCAAGGGCGACATAGACCCCAGGCCCGTCAGTTCTGTTGCTCGGCGCCATAACCGGATCAGGGTGCGGTCGTCTGGTAGATGCTGCTGAGCCAGATGTCGAGTAGCACGTCGACGACAGTGGATTCGGCGACGGCGGGACCCTCGTCGGCAAAGGTTGCATACAGCACCCGCTCATTCATCGAGTTGAGCGCGACCGCCAGATCTCGGGCCGGCAGCCCGAGGGGCGCGGCGCCGCGTTCCCGCTCAGCCTCGATGGCGGTGGCGGTGCGCTGTACCCATCTTTCCATCACAGTGGCCCACAACTGGCGCACCTCAGCATTCGTGGCGCGCACCTGTGCGCAGGCGAGGGTGACCGCTCGGTGCGAGCGGAAGGCCTCGTAGAACGCGCTGATGGCCTCCCGCCACCTCGCCCGCGGGTCGCCAGCGAGGTGGTCGAGCACGTCACCGGCGGCTGTTTGCCCCTGTTCGACAACGCGGTCGAGCAGGGCAAGCAGGACCGCGTCCTTCGAGGCGAAGTAGAAGTAGAAGGTGGGCCGGGAGATGCCCGCCCCTCGGGCCAGGTCGTCGATGGAGATCTCGCTCAGCGTCCGATCCTCCAGCAGTCGCTCCGCCGTGGCGAGGATCGCCATCTGCCGCTCGTCGCCAGAGGGTCGAGGCGTGCGCCGGCCTCTGGATGTACCCGCGTGGATCGCGGGAGAGCCTGCACGCATACGCGGACTCTACACGTTGTCGAGCTTATCGACCTACTGTTGGCATCTTCGACGTGGTGTCGATACTCTCACGTTGACGAGCGGTTCACTGGGTGAGGTGAGGAGAAGGCATGCGGCCAGACCACGTCGATGTGCTGATCGTTGGCGCCGGCTTGTCCGGGATCGGCGCAGCCTGCCACCTGCGGCGGCGGTGCCCGGGCAAGACGTTCGCGATCCTGGAGGCCCGCGACAGGATCGGTGGCACCTGGGATCTGTTTCGCTATCCAGGTGTCCGCTCGGACTCAGACATGTTCACCTTCAGCTACTCGTTTCGCCCGTGGACGGGTTCGAAAGCCATCGCCGACGGCGACTCGATCTGCCGGTATATCCAGGAGACCGCGCGCGAGAACGGCATCGAGGAGCACATCCGGTTCCAGCACCGGGTCGTGCGGGCCCAATGGTCGAGCGAGAACGCTCGCTGGACTGTCGAGGCGTGCAGGACTGACACCGGCGAGTCGGTGACGCTGACGTGCAGCTTTTTGTTCACCTGCTCCGGCTACTACCGCTACGACGAGGGCTACACGCCGCAGTTCTCGGGCGTTGACCGTTTCACCGGGCAGATCGTGCACCCCCAGCAGTGGCCCGCCGACCTCGACTACGCCCGCAAGCGGGTGGTTGTCATCGGCAGCGGCGCCACCGCGGCGACGCTCGTCCCGGCGATGACCGCCAAGGCCGCGCACGTGACGATGCTGCAGCGCTCACCCAGCTACATGCTGTCGCTACCGGCAACCGACGTCATCGCCGACGCACTGCGCCGCAGGCTGCCACCCGCAGTCGCCCACCCCGTCATCCGGTGGAAGAACGCGCTGCTGGCTACGCTCACCTTCCAGCTCAGCCGCCGCGCCCCTGGTGTGATCAAGGCTCTGCTCCGTAAGGGCGCTGCGATGCAGCTGCCCAAAGGCTACGACATCGGCACTCACTTCACGCCGCGGTACAACCCCTGGGATCAGCGGCTGTGTCTGGTGCCGGATGGTGATCTATTCAAGGCGATCCGCGGCGGCCGCGCGTCCGTGGTCACTGACCACATCGAGACCTTCACCGAGCACGGGATCCAGCTGGCCTCCGGAGCGGAGCTGGAGGCCGACATCGTGATCGTCGCCACCGGTCTGAACCTACTGGCGATTGGTGGCATGACCTTGAACGTCGACGGCGCCGACATCGACCTTGGCGCCACCGTGGCCTACAAGGGCACGATGTTGTCCGGCGTGCCGAACTTCGCCCTGACGCTGGGCTACACCCGCGCGTCGTGGACGCTGAAGGCTGATCTGATCAGCGAATACATCTGCCGGCTGGCCAACCACATGGACCAGCGTGGCTATCAGGTGTGCACGCCGTTGGCGCCGGACACGCCGCAGCGCGAGCCGATCATCGACTTGAAGGCGGGCTACGTGCTGCGCAGTGTGGCCATGCTGCCGAAGCAGGGGCCGGCTGCCCCGTGGCGGCAGTACCAGAACTATCCGCGGGATGTGCTGGCGCTGCGGCACGGCCCACTGGAGGACAAGGGTGTGCGGTTCACCCGTGCGCCGGCAGCGGTACCCGCTGCGGACACCGTGGAGGTGGCCTGATCTCGCCAAGCTGGCGGCACGGGCCGGGGAGAACGCATGAGCAAGGTGTCACCGCTGACGGTTCAGATCACCGTTGCTGGCCGGCAGGTCCGGTACCGGGTGGACGGTGCGGGGCCTCCGGTGATCCTGCTGCACGGAATCGGCCGCAGCCTCGAAGACTGGGCTGAACAACATGAACTGCTGCGTGGCCGGCACCGTGTGTACAGCGTGGACCTGCCCGGCTACGGCGAGTCCGAACCGCTCGGCCAGCCCTACACCCTGCCGGCGCTGGCCCGTTTCGTCGCGGACTTCCTCGACGCGGTCGAGATCCCCCAACCCGCACACCTAGTCGGTAATTCCCTTGGCGGTGCGGTCGCCATGCAGCTGGCCGTTCAGGCACCCGACCGGGTCACCAGCCTGGTCCTGGTCAGCAGTGCCGGCTTCGGGCGCGAGGTCACGATCGCGCTGCGGCTGCTCGCGATCCGTCCACTGGGCCGGCTGCTGCTGCGGCCGAGTCGCCACAGCGCGCGCCGGGTGGAGCGCAGCTTGTTCCAAGATCCGGCGTTCGTCACGCAGGCGCGTGTCGAGCACACCTTTGCGCTGGCGCAACGACCACACGCCGCGAGGGTGTTGCTGGAGACCGTCCGCAGCCTGGGCACATTCCGCGGTGCCCGCCCGCAATGGCGTCAGACGCTGCTGCACGCAGTCGCCGACCTGGACATACCCATCCTCGTCGTGTGGGGCGACCGCGATCTCATCCTGCCCGCGGCCCACCTCGACGCGGCCCGCGCACGCCTGCCGCAGGCACATACCTTCCTGTTCCCCGACACCGGTCACATGCCACAGATCGAGCGCGCCGAGGCGTTCAGCCAGCTCGTCAGCAACTTCTGGGCGTAAGGCAGGATGGCGTCTACGCAAAGGGAGGTAGGGCATGATCCTTGAGGTGATGTGCCGCATCGGCGATGGCCCGCTCAGGCCAGGCGAGCTGGAGGTCACGCAAACAGCCGGCGGCCCCCTGGTGACCTGGTCCGTTGACACTCGCGACGTATTGGAGGCGCGGGACCGGCAAGGCAGTGACCTGGCCATCGAGCTGCACCTTCCCGGCGACACCGTCTGGGCAGGTGAGGTATACCTAGCCGACGTCGGGCTCGACCACCAAGTGCCTCAACAGCCACTCGAGGAGTTTCCCGTGAAGGTGCGACTACACGGTACGGGCGTACTCCGAGAGAATTCAATTGCGGTGCACGCGGATGCGCTGGTCCAGCGGATCAACGCGATTTTGGGCAAGGACCAACGCTAACCGGCGAGGGACTTGCCGCAGGCGACAGGACTTTGATGAGTGGACTCAGCGCAGACCTAAGAGCCGCTGCGGGTGAGATCTTGGACGCTCAGCACCGCCATTGTTTGTGCGCGCGAACCTGCCCGCTGCGTCGTGCGACAGGATGCGTGATGTCTTCCTCACGAGCAGCCGCTACGTGCTCTCCTTTTGGGAGATGGGCTGGACGTCGGAGGCCTGGCCACAGCTCAACCCGTGACGACGCCTGGGTCTCGACGATCCGGGAAAGCTGAGCGCTACTCGAACGGGGACGGGTCGCCGGCGCCCCGGCGCACGATCTCCGGTTCGGAGCCGCAGAGGTCGATCACGGTCGTCGGCTCGGTGCCGCACTCGCCCGAGTCGAGAACCGTGTCGACGGCGTGGTCGAGCCGCTCCTTGATCTCCCAGCCCTGGGTCAGCGGTTCGGGCTCGTTCGGAAGCAGCAGCGTGGATGACAGCAGCGGCTCGTCGAGCTCGGCGAGCAGCGCCTGCGCGACGGCGTGCTGCGGGATCCGCACCCCGACGGTCTTCTTCTTCGGGCGCAGCAGCCGGCGCGGGACCTCCTTCGTCGCGGGCAGGATGAAGGTGTAGCTGCCCGGGGTCGAAGCTTTGATCAGGCGGAATACCTCGTTGCTGACGTGGACGAACTGGCCGAGCTGGGCGAAGTCCCGGCACACCAAGGTGAAGTGGTGCTTGTCGTCGAGGTCGCGGATCTCGCGGATCCGGCGCAGGCCGTCGGAGTTGCCGAGCTGGCAGCCCAGGGCGAAGCAGGAGTCCGTGGGGTAGACGATGAGCCCACCGTCGCGGACCAGTTCGACCACCTGACCGATCGCACGCCGTTGCGGATCGACTGGATGCACATTGAAGTACCGCGCCATGCGAGGAGCTTAGAATCATGCGGCCGCGGCGTGCGCCAAACTGCGGTAGTCGGCGCGGCGCGCGAGGCCGCCTGTCAGACAGTCACACGCTGCGACGGCGTGAGCGTGCGATGAGGTGCGCCATGGCCCGCCAGCCGAGCAGAAGCAGGGCCAGGCTCGCCGCGGCGACGAGCGCAAACGTCAGCGGCAGCCGATGGGTGAAGGCTGCGCGCACGCCGAGGCCGACCACGACAACGGCGATCCACACTGCCACCCCGACCGGCAGCCGCAGCGGCGCGCGCCATGCCCGGACAACCAGCCATCCGGCGAGCAGTCCGAGCAGGAACGGCACCGCAGTGGTCAGCGTCCCCCACGCGTCTACCTCGGCATGCGAGCTGCGCCCCACGGTGGCGAACACCAGCACCGCGAGCACATCGGCTCCAGCAGCGAGCGTTACGGCCGCCGGGCGGACGACCTGCGTGGTCACAGTGGCAGCCTATGCTGGCTGGCCTCCACGTGGCGATCACGTCGGGGCAGGCAGCGGTCCAGCGGAGACCTGGCCACGTGCGTGAAGGAGGTTGCAGCCGCATGGGAGAACTGGGAGAGTTCGTGCTCGCCCGGCTGGCCGAGGACGAGCAGCGACTCGCTGAGGGAGAGCTGCCTTACCTGGACGAAGCCGAGCGTCGCGGCAGGCTGCGGATCATTCGTACCGACGACGGGGGAGGTCTCCTGCTCGTTCCCGGTCAGGTGCCGCAGCAGCCCGCTCCCGTCCCGTTTTCCGAAAGAGCCGAATTCATCCGCCGCGAGGTGCACAACCAGCAGGACGAGAACGCACTGAGACTGCTCGCGTCGGCGTACGAGACCCATTCCGCCTGGCTTGAGGAGTGGCGAATGGGGTGATGTAGACCAACACGGCGGCGCCCGGGATATCGCTAGGGTCCGACGGTGCCTGTCGGGCGGTTCGAGTCGCAGCCGCCGAGTCGCGCTCCGAGACCGCGCCATCCGGGCTGCAGGAGGGAACCGGCGCGCAACACTCAGTCGTCATCGGGTAGGTCCTCGATCAGAGTCGGTGCGATGTACCAGTCCTGTTCGGACAGTGCGCTGTCGCAGCGGGGGCACTTGCCCCGCTGCCGGCGGGCGGTGCGAACCGCCGACCATTCCTCGTTCAGCCTGCGACGTTCCTCGGCTTGGTGGCGAAGCTTGGGTTGTAGGGCTTGGGTGGTCCAAGACGTCCCGAGCAGCAGCCCGAGGCAGACCAGCAAGACCGCGCCCAGCGCTACCCAACCCAGCGCCTGCATCGTCATCGCGCTCTGCGGTGTATTCCGCCACGACGTCCCGCCCCCTGGCCACGGCCGGTGAGCCGGGTCCTTGGGAGGCGCGCCGCGCTCCGATGAGATGTTGACATGATCGCCTCTCCTTCCTCATCGGTTATTCGAGTTGTGGCCGCTCCAGCCGGCAGCCGTCGCGGTCAGCTCAGGCGAGTTCCCGCCCTCGGGTCTCGGGCAGGCCGAGCAACGCTAGGACGGCAAGCCCGTAGGCGACCGTGCCGAGCACCATCGCGCCGCCCAAACCCCAGCTGCCGGCGAGGAAACCGACCCCGGCGGGGAACAATGCCCCCACCGCCCGACCGATGTTGTAGGTGGACCCCAGCCCGGTTCCGCGTTGCGCGGTCGGGTACAGCTCGGCGAGGAACGACCCGAACCCACTGAAGATCGCCGAGGTGCAGAAGCCGAGGGGGAATTGGAGGATCAGCACGACGGTGTTCGCCCCGGTGGGGACATTGGCATACATGAAGATCAGGGCAGCGGACAGCGCAGCGAACAGGATGAAGGTCCGTTTCCGTCCGAGCCGGTCGGTGAGGTAGCTGCCGGTGACATAGCCGGCGAACGCCCCGGAGATCAGCAACACCAAGTAACTTCCGGTGCCCACCACGGTCAGGTGCCGCTCAGTCTTGAGATATGCCGGTAACCAGGTGGCCACCGTGTAGTAGCCACCCTGAACACCGGTGGCGAGCAGTGCCGCCAGCAAGGTGGTTCGTCGCAGGGGTTGCCCGAAGATCGCGCGGAACAAGCCGCGGCGCGGCCGGTGCTCCGTCTTATCCGCCACGATCGGCGCATCCTTGACCTGCCAGCGCAGGTAGAGGACCAGTAGCGCGGGCAGCGCACCGGTCCAGAACAGCAGCCGCCACGCGATTTCCGGACTGGCCAGGCTGAACACGGCGGTGTAGACGACCACCGACAGCGCCCAACCGACCGCCCAGGAACTCTGGACAAACCCCACCGTCCGGCCCCGATAGCGTGGCGAGCAGTATTCGGCGACCAGAATGGCGCCCGCCGCCCACTCGCCGCCGAAGCCGAGGCCCTGCAGCGCCCGGAAGACCAGAAGAGTCTCGAAGTTGAGCGCGAATCCACATAGGACGGTGAACACCGCATAGGTGATCACGGTGAGCATCAGGGTCCGGACCCGACCGATCCGGTCGACCAGGATGCCGGCGACAACGCCACCTATTGCGGAGAACACCAAGGTAATCGTGTTCAGCAGCCCGGCCTGGCCCGTGGAGACTCCCAGGGATGCCATGATCGCCACAAGTCCCAACGGCAGGACCTGGAAGTCGTAGGAGTCCAGCGCGAAGCCCCCGAACGCGCCGGCGAAGGCGCGCCGCCCCTGCGACCCGAGGGATCCGAACCACCCGCTCTCAGCGGTCACGCTTTCCGGCATTGCCGACGTGTGCATGGCGTCACCTCGCAACGGTGAATGCTGAGAAAGACGAGCCTTACCGCAGATTAGAGGATCGTAGGACGATCCAACAAGAGGAAAGTTGCTACGTTCTTCAATTTGCGATTGACTGTCCACGATTTTCTTCGCGTATGGGCACCACTGGAGGGCTGCCGTGAGCACCGCTGTCCCCGGGCACCTACGGCCGCTATCCCCGCAGGGCCGGGCGTTGGAGGCGGACCGCGCGTTGCTTGGCCGAACTACTGCGGAGCGCGTCGCGGATGTGCTCCGCACCCGAATCACCGAGGGATTCTTCGCGCCGGGTACTCGCTTGGCCGAGGACACCATCGGCGGTGGTCTCGGGGTGTCCCGCAACACCCTCCGTGAGGCATTCCAGCTGCTGACTCATGAGCGCCTGCTCACTCACGAGCTCAACCGCGGGGTGTTCGTTCGGAAGCTGACGGTCAGTGACGTCGTTGATCTGTACCGGGTGCGCAAACTCATCGAGTGCGCGGCCGTCCGGGGTATCGATCGCCCGCCACCTGGCGTGGAGCGGGTCGTGGCCGCTGTCGCTGAGGGGGAGCACGCCACGAGACGGCAGGACTGGCAAGGGCTGGGTACCGCGAACATCCACTTCCACCAAGCGCTCACCGCCCTGGCGGGTAGCCCCCGGGTGGATGAGCTCATGCAAGGAATTTTCGCCGAGCTCCGGTTGGTCTTCCACGTCATGCCCGACCCGCGCCGGCTCCACGAACCGTACCTGGCGGGCAACCGCGAGATCCTCGGCCGCGTTGAGACCGGTGACGGTCCGGGTGCGGAACGGTTGCTCGCCGACTACCTGGACAACGCGCAGGAGCAGCTCGTCGGCGCCTACGCGCAGCAGACGGCTGCCGGCGAGTGAGCGAGGACAACGTCAGGGCGGTCGCGGAATCCTCCATCGCATGTGCCGGGGTGGATGTCGGAGGTACGTTCACCGATGTCGTGGTGCATGCCGCTGGTCACCGGCCACGGGCTGTAAAGGTGCCCACCACTGCGGACAACCAGGCCGTAGGTGTAGAGCGAGGCGTCGAGCAAGCGTGGCCCGGCGCGGCATTGCGGCTGCTGCCGCATGGGACGACGACGGCCACCAACGCGGTGCTGGAACGCAGGCTGGCCCGAACCGTGCTGGTGATCACTGCCGGATTCGCCGATGTGCTGCAGATCGCCCGGCAGGACCGCCCCGCGCTCTATGACCTGACCGTGACCCGTCCCGAGCCACTCGTGCCGCGTGAGTGGGTGGTCACCGTCGAAGAGCGGACCGGCCCGGACGGCAAACCGGTCATCGCGCTGACCGACGAGGAGATCGATCGGGTGGTGCGCGAGGTCGAGCGCTTGGAGCCCGAGTCGGTGGCGGTGAGCCTGCTGTTCAGCTACGCCAGCGACGAGCACGAGCGGCGGCTGTGCGAAGCGCTGAGGAAACTCGACGTGCCAATCACCCGGTCCAGCGTGCTGCTGCCGGAGTTCCGCGAGTTCGAGCGAGCCTCGACGTGCGTGCTCAACGCCGCCGTCGAGCCCGTGATGCGCCGCTACCTGTCAAACCTGACGGCCCGTCTGCCCACCCCGACGATCACCGTGATGACCTCGGGCGGCGGCACCGCAAGCGTCGATTTCGTGGCAGCCGCACCGGTGCACACCTTGCTGTCCGGGCCCGCCGCGGGTGTCGTCGCAGCGGGAGCAGTGGCGGGCTCCGCTGGCTTCGCGGACGCGATCGCGTTCGATATGGGTGGCACGTCCACCGACGTGTGCCTGATCAGGGATGGCCAGCCCGAGGTGTCGACGTCCGCGCAGATCGCTGGATTACCCTTTCGCACTCCCGCGGTCGGCATCCACACCGTGGGCGCCGGTGGTGGATCCATCGCCTGGGTCGACGCCGGCGGCGCACTGCGGGTCGGCCCGCGCTCAGCGGGTGCCGATCCCGGTCCGGCCTGCTACGGCCTCGGGGGCAGCGAGCCGACCGTGACCGACGCGCACTGCGCGTTGGGCCACCTCGACCCGGAACGGGAACTCGGTGGGGGGCTGCGCCTGGACATCAGCGCTGCCGCAGACGCAATCGGTGCGCTACCGGAACCGGCCGGTGGCGCGTCCGGGATCCTCGCGGTAGTGCGGGCCACGATGGCTCGCGCCCTGCGCAAGGTCAGCACCGAGCGTGGCGTCAACCCGGCCGGGCTGGCGCTGGTTGCCTACGGGGGCGCCGGCCCGTTGCACGCGACCGCGCTGGCCCGCGAGCTGGGCTGCCGCGCCGTGGTTGTGCCGCCCGCACCGGGAGTGCTCAGTGCACTGGGCCTGCTGCTCGCGCCGGCCCGCTATGAGGCATCCCGCACGGTGATGGCGCCCGCCGAAGACGACCTCACCGACGCGTGGCAGGCGTTGGAAACACAAGCCCGCGAGGAGCTAGAGCGTCAAGGGGTGGCCAGTGAGATCACCTTGTCGCGAGTTGCTGATGCCCGCTACACCGGCCAGTCCCACGAGCTGCGGATCGCCGCCGACCCCGGCGCGGATCTGGCGCAGCTGCTGCACTGCGCGCACCAGGAGGCTTACGGGTATGCCATCGCTGACGAGCCCGTCCGGATCGTCACCCTGCGAGTGGTCGCGCGTGGTGAACCGATCCTGGCGCAGCCACCCGGCGGTTGGGATCAGGGGGAGCCTGCTCCGGAATCGTCTCGTGAGATCGATATCGCCGGCCACACCGTCACGGCACGAGTGGTTTCCCGAGCTGGGCTGTCAGCCGGGGACGAGGTCAGCGGGCCGGCTTTGATCGAGCAATCGGACACCACCACCTTGCTCGCTAACGAGGAGGTCGCCGTGGTCGACGACGCCGGCAATCTGGTGGTGCACCTGCATGGCTGAGCTGTCGGGCGTCGAGCTGGAGGTGTTCCGACATGCGCTGGCCGGGGTCGCCGAGGAGATGGGTGTGGCACTGCGGCGCGCGGCGTACTCCCCGAACATCAAGGAACGGGCCGACTGCTCGGCGGCGGTGTTCGACCCGGACGGGGAGATGGTGGCCCAAGCTGAGCACATCCCGGTGCACTTGGGCGCGATGCCGGCCAGCGTCCGCGCGGTCCTCGATACCTATGGCGCACTGCAGCCCGGTCAGCAGGTCTGCGTCAACGACCCGTACCTCGGCGGCACGCACCTGCCGGACCTCACGATCGTCGCCGCAGTCGGCTCGCCGGACGGTGAGCTGCTCGGTTACGTGGCCAACCGCGCCCATCACGCCGACGTTGGTGGCGCCGCTCCGGGGTCCATGCCGGCGAACGCCACCGAGATCGCGATGGAGGGAATCCGGATTCCGCCCATCCTCATCGCCGACGCCGGTGGAGAGCGCGACGACGTGGTGCGGTTGATCGCCGCGAACTCCCGGACCCCGCGCGAGCGCCGCGGCGACCTTCGGGCTCAATTCGCGGCCAACCACGTCGGGGCCCGGCGACTGCGTGAGCTCGCCAGCAGGATGGGGTCGGTGCGGCTGCACGAGGCGATGGCGGCTGTCTGCGACTACTCCGACAGGCGGGTCCGGGCGGCGGTGCGCCAGATCCCGGACGGCTCCTACCGCAACTCCGACGTCTTGGAGATTGGTACCGGCGTCACCATCCGTGCCGCGGTGACCGTCGCGGACGACGAAGTGAAGGTCGACTTCGACGGCACCGACCCACAGATTCCGGTGAACCTGAACGCGGTGTTCGCGGTGACGCTCTCCTCGGCGATGTTCGTGTTCCGGATGCTGACCGATCCGGACGCGCCGCCTAACGCCGGCTGCTATCGGTCGCTGGAGGTGCGCGCACCGGAAGGCTCCGTGGTGCATGCGCGGTTCCCCGCGCCGACCGCAGCCGGCAACGTCGAGACCAGCCAGCGGATCGTCGACGTCCTGCTCGGCTGCTTCGCCCAGGCGATTCCCGAGCGGGTACCGGCGGCCAGCCAGGGCACGATGAACAATCTGCTCATCGGCGCCGGTGGTGATCTGGCGTTCAGCTACTACGAGACGCTGGGCGGCGGTGAGGGCGGCACCCCACAGCGATCCGGCATGTCCGGGGTGCACACCGGGATGACCAACACCCAGAACACTCCCGCCGAAGCCGTCGAGCTGGACTACCCCCTGCGGGTGTGGCGCTACGAGTTACGTACAGCCTCCGGCGGGGCCGGAGCCCATCCCGGCGGCGACGGCCTGATCCGCGAAATCGAGGCGCTGGCCGACTGCACGCTGACCGTGCAATCCGAACGCCGGCAAACCCCCCCGTGGGGGCTCGGCGGCGGGCACGCCGGGACGGTGGGGCGCAACCTCCTGCGACGCGCGGACGGGACCGAGGTGGAGTTGCCCAGCAAGGGCACCTGGCAACTGCACCGCGGCGACCGGATCCGCATCGAGACTCCCGGTGGCGGCGGCTGGGGGAGCCGCACGGCCACGCCGTTCTCGCGTTCTGGAGACAGACTGCAGTAATTCGGGCCGCTTTACTGCAGTCTGCCCCCAGAACGCGCTTGGTCGGCTATTGCCAGCGGTCAGGATGCTCCTCGTTGATGTCGAGATCGGGCTGCTCGGCATAGCTGAAGGTGATCGGGGCGACCTCGGTGCGCGGATGGTAGGAGGGGTCGAGCCGGACGAGGTCCCACTCGTTGATCCAGGCCCGCACGTACTGGCGCATCCGGGTGGTGCCAAGCCGTTCGAGACCGATCACGTCGGGGGCGTTCCAGCCGAATGCCTCGGAGTGCAGGGCCTTGAGCCGCTGGTAGGCGTAGTCGAGCTCCGCGACGTCGGGAGCGGTGAGCAGCAGCATGTCGCGCTCGATCAGACCCATGGCAGTCTCGGCTCGGGTGGCGATCTCGTCCCATTCGCTGGACTGCTTGGCGCGCAGCTTCGCCGGTATCACTTCCCGGTCGTTCTTCGCTGTCAACACGGCTGCGTCGAAGTCGTCGGTCATGGCCAGCACGGTTACCAGCGGCGACGCTGGGTCGTCGACGTCGGGTTGCAGCCAGCTGGCCAGCTCGGCGTAGGAGCGGCCGCGCTGCTGCAAGGTGTAACGCCCGATCAGCTCGACCTCGTCGAACAGCAGCACCCAGCCCTCGCAGCCGGCGGCGACGAGCAGCCGGGCCAGGAACCGGAACCGCTGATGGGCCAGCTCCCGCGCGGGCACCGCGGCCAGCGCCGGACGTCCCAGCCCGGTCAACTTGGCGTGCCGGCGGACGTCGGTGACAGCCAGACGGTCCCCGGACCAGAACCGGATAATCGCGTCGGCGAAGTTGTCCTCGCCGGCCTGCACCCGCGGGAACAGGGTCAGCGTCACGGGGAACCACTCGTCGACCGGGGCGCCGGCGCCACCGGCCCAGCGCATCAGCTCGGCGAAGGTCGTGCTCTCAGGATCCAGGCCCGCGGCCGCCTCGGCCACCGCGCCGACCGACCCGTCGGGCAGCACCGCCGACTCCACCGCGGCGCGCAGCACCTTGGCCGGGTCGTGCAGCGGCGTCTCCTTACTGACTACGATGCGGCTCACCGCGTACCCGCGGTCCAGGGCTAGGTGGGTCAGGTGTCCCAGGACGTGGCTCTTGCCCGCGCCGAACCCGCCACCGAGCAGCAGCCCTCGTGGCCCGGTGCGGACTTGGCCGATTCCGTCGACCAGGGTGGTGAAACGGTCCTCGATGTCGGACTGACCGCTGCCCAGCGCGGCTACCGCGTCCCTGCTCGGCACCCCCGACCGCAGGGCCTCGACCGCGCGCCGGGCAGCTAGCTGGCCCGAGGTGTTCATCGGACCACCTCCAGGCGGGTTTCGAGCCGGACCAGGGCAGCGAACGGGTTGGCGCGGCGGCGGTCGCGGATCTCGTCGACGACCCGCAAGTGCAGGGCGCTGTAGGCGGGCAGGCCGCGGGTGTCGTCGGTGACCAGCTCGGGCGGCACCGTCACCGCGACGAATGCGCCGCGCAGGTTGTCGGTGGCGTCGACGAGCTGGCGCAGCACCTCGTAGGCGTCGAGCACGGCGGCCTTGCTGTAATAGTGGCCGGCTCGCTGTTCCATCGGGGGACGGCGGGCGACTGCGAGTCGGCTCAGGTCGACATCCAGTACCAGGCCCGACCCCGTGACGCGGGCCCGCCACGCCGCCAGCGACACCAGCAGCGCCCGCGCGTTGTGCCGCGCCACCCGCCCGTACAGCGAGGCGGACTTCAGCATCCGTAGCGCGACCGGCTCGACCCGCAGCCAGGCCAGCACCGCGTCGCGTTCGGCGTCCAGGACGTCACCGGTGCCCAGTTCACACTGGCACAGCCGCAAGACCGCCAGCCGGAACTCCCGATCCAGCGACGGATCGCGTAGCAACGCGGATTCCAGGTGCCGGCGCATGCTCCGAGCAGCCTCCGGCACGGCGACGTCGTGGTGTGCGGCGACCGTGGCAACGGCCAGCTTGTCGGGCGTGGGAGGCAGCAGGCCCAGCGACTCCCACCCGGCGCGCACCTGGCGTCGCGCGAGATCGCGCCAGTCGACCTGGCGGGCGACGGCGGCGAAGAGCTGGTCGATCAGGTGCACCCGGTGATCCGCCGCGTCCACCCCGACGCACAGGTAGCCCTCGGCGTCCGCGATGGACGCGAGGTTGCGATGCCAGCGCTGCGCGACCTCGTCGCTGCCGGCCACGACGAAGCGCACCGCGGCCCCGCCGGCGCGGACGTAGTCGCCCAGGTACTCCTTGGACACGAACTCGGCGTACTCCTCGGGCCCCAAGCCGATCCCGCCCGCGGGCAGGCCACCGCGGATCTCGTTCACCCGGTGTTCTCCTCGCTCTCGAACGCGATGCCCCAGTACCGCTGTTGCTGCCCGCTCATGGCCACCGTGGTGAGCACCCCCGCCTGGCGGGTGCCCGAGCTGGCCGCCCAGCGCAGTCGCCGTCCGCCGGGACCGGCGGTTTCACCGCTCTGGTCGAGCAGGTACAGATCGCGGGCGAACTCGGCGCGGGTGTAGTCACGGGACTGCCCGGGCAGCAGCGTCAACGCGCTGTAGACGTCGAGCAACCGCACCACCGCGCCCGGCTGCTTGCCCTGCCCGGCGACGACGAGATCGTAGGCGCCGACCAAGCTGGCCAAAAACGGCGCCGGCTTGAACCGGGGCCCGGCCCGTTGCGCCTTGGCGAGTTGGGCGACCACGACCGACGGTCGGATTCCGCGGGCCCGCTTGCGGTCGATTTCCAGTGCGACGTCGCCGGGCAACACCCGCACGATCGACGGGTAGCACAGCAACCGGTCGTCGTCGGCGAACATGGCGACGTCCGCCGCCTCGGCCGCGGCGAGCAGTTCCTTGGCATAGGCACCGGAGGCGAGCAGGTCGACCTCGTCGACATCGTAGGCAGTGGCCGCCGCGTGCACCCGCGCCACGACGTCACCGGCCATTGCTTGTACCGCATCCAGGGTTCGGCGCAACTCCCGTACCTGGCCCGATGCGGTCGCAGCGCGGACCCGTTTCAGCTCGCGAGCCAATGCGGCAACGGCCTTGCTGCTGGCCTCCACCGCACGCTCCACCCTGTCGAGCGCGCCCTCCAGACCGGTCGTGTCCTGGCTGTTGCCTGCTTCCTCATCCTGCATGGGCGACAGGGTATCCACCAGGTCATCACACGATGCCCCGCCCACGACATGACCACGCCTGAACCCACCTACCCCTATCTCGACCTCACCCCGCTCGGCCGGCACGCCTGGCTTCTTGCGCTGGCTCAAGTTCCGGGAAGTGGCAGGCGACGTGGTGGCCGGGGGCCTGCTCGGCTAGTGGGGGTTCTTGGGTGCGACAGATCTCTTGGGCCTTCCAGCAGCGGGTGTGGAAGCGGCAGGCCGGGGGAGGGTTCAACGGGCTGGGCACGTCGCCGGTGAGCAGGATCCTGCGACTGCCGCTGCGCTGCTTGGGGTCGAGCACCGGTACTGCCGAGAGCAGCGCCACCGTGTAGGGGTGCATAGGTTGCGAGTACACGGCGTTGCGGTCACCGAGCTCGACGATCTTGCCGAGGTACATGACCGCGACGCGGTCCGACACGTGCCGCACCACCGACAGGTCATGCGCAATCAGCAGATAGGTCAGGTCCAGCTCGTCTTGCAGGTCCTCCAGCAGGTTGAGCACCTGAGCCTGGATCGACACGTCCAGCGCCGAGACGGGCTCGTCGGCCACGATCAGCTTCGGTCGCAGCGCCAGGGTGCGGGCGATGCCGATGCGCTGGCGCTGCCCGCCGGAGAACTCGTGCGGGTACCGGTTGTAGTGCTCGGGATTCAGCCCGACGAGTTCCAGCAGCTCCTGCACTGCAGCACGGACCCCGCCGGGCGGGTCCACGTCCTGGATCCGGAACGGGGCACCGACGATGGTGCCGACCGTGTGCCGCGGGTTCAGCGACGAGTACGGGTCCTGGAAGATCATCTGGATGTCCCGGCGCAACGGGCGCATCCGGCCCGGGGACAGGTGCGCGATGTCGCGACCGTCGAAGACGATCGATCCGGCGGTCGGCTCGAGCAGCCGGGTGAGCAGCCGCCCGGTGGTCGTCTTGCCGCATCCCGACTCGCCCACCAGCGACAAGGTCTCGCCGCGGAGCACCTCGAAGTCCAGCCCGTCGACGGCCTGCACGGCGCCGACCTTGCGCTGCAGCAGGCCGCGCCGGACCGGGAAGTGCTTGCGCAGCCCCGACACGCCCAGCAGCGTCGCGGTCACAGCTTCGGCCGGATCTCGTCGTCGAGGATTTGCTGCCGGCGCCTGTCGGAGAGGTGGCAGGCGACCAGGTGGTTCCCGGACGGCGCCTGCCGCAGCTCGGGCCGGCTGGTGCTCGCCTGCCCTGCGGTCAGCTCGGCGTACGCGCAGCGTGGATGGAACGGGCAACCGGACGGGACATTGATCAGGCTCGGCGGGCTGCCCGGGATCGGTGCCAACCGCTCCGAACGCTCGCGATCCCATCGCGGCACCGAGCCGAGTAGCCCCCACGTGTAGGGATGCTGGGGCGCGGAGAACACCGCACTGGCCGACCCGTATTCGACGGCCCGTCCCGCGTACATCACTAGGACGTCGTCGGCAAGCTCGGCCACCACCCCCAGGTCGTGGGTGATGATCAGCGCTGCCGAGTCGAACTCGGCCTGCAGGTCACGGATCAGGTCAAGGATCTGGGCCTGCACGGTGACATCCAAAGCCGTCGTCGGCTCGTCGGCGATCAGCAACTGGGGATTGCACGACAGCGCCATCGCGATCATCGCGCGTTGCCGCATGCCACCGGAGAACTGGTGCGGGTAGTCATCGAAGCGCGAGTCCGGTTGCGGGATGCCGACCCGGTCAAGCAGTTCCACAGCGCGGCTGCGCGCGGCCTGCTTGCTGACGTCGTGGTGCAGCCGGTACGCCTCAACGATCTGGCGACCCACGGTGTAGTAAGGGTGCATTGCCGACAGCGGATCTTGGAAGATCATCGCCATGCTCCGGCCGCGCAGCTTGCGGACCTGCTCAGGGTCAGCCGAAACCAGCTCCTGGCCGCCGAGCCAGATCTCCCCGGAGATCCGCGCGGTGCCCGGCTGGTGCAGACCCATGATTGACAAGCTGGCCACGCTCTTGCCTGAGCCTGACTCCCCGACGATCCCCAGCCGGCGGCCGCGGTCCAGCTGCAGCGACAGCCCGTCCACGGCCTTGACCACGCCGTCGGCGGTGGGGAA
>DASQVB010000047.1:0-14479 GCA_035640975.1 Pseudonocardiaceae bacterium | reverse complement strand
CGCCATGATGTCGACCACACCGTCTTCGATAGCTGACCCGGATCACACGCACGTCGATCCCGATCCCGCCTCCCAGCGGGAACAAGGCCTGCTGCTGCTGGACCGGCTGCGCCCTGGCCGGCTGCTGTCCGGCACAGTGCTGCTGGGTCTGGCCGGCTCGCTGCTACTGGCCACCATGGCAGTGGGAGCCGGCGGCATCCTTGTCATCGACCCACTGATCACTGCGGGGCCGCTGTCCTGGATCCGCTATGGCCACGGTCGCGACCTGGCCACAGTGGCGCTCTACCTCGGTGTCGGGATGCTGGTGTGGGCGTGGGTACGCCTGGGGCGCGACGTCCTGGCCGGCTCTGTGACCGTGCAGCATGTGCAGGCCGCCGGCGCCGTCTGGATCGCGCCGATGGTGCTGTCACCGCCGCTGTTCACCAGGGACGTATACAGCTACCTGGCGCAGGGCGCGCTGGCGCTGCGCGGGTTGGATCCCTATCAGGTGGGCCCCTCGGAGCTGCCGCCGGGACCGATCGCGGACAACGTGCACTATGCATGGCAAACCACTCCAGCACCGTACGGCCCGCTGTTCATCCTCATCGCCAAGATCATGAACTGGTTGACCGATGAGGACGCCATTGCGGGAGTGATCGGCATGCGGCTGGTGCTGCTGGTCGGTCTAGGACTGCTGCTGTTTGCGCTGCCCCGGCTGGCCGACCAGCTCGGTGGCAACCAGACCGTCGCCCTCTGGCTGGTGGTCGCCAACCCGATGACCGTCGTGCACCTGGTCGGCGGGCCACACAACGATCTGCTGATGATCGGCCTGCTGGCCATGGGCACGTTGCTGGTCCTGCAGCACAAGCACGCCGCCGGGATCACGGTGGTCACCGTGGCAATGGCGGTCAAGGCGTCAGCTGGAGTCGCCTTGCCGTTCCTGGTCTGGATCTGGGCGGCCCACCTCCCCGGTGGCCGCGGCCCGCGGTTGCTGCGGGCCGGTGCCGGTGGCCTGGCGGTGTTCGTCACGGTGTTCAGCGGTGTCACAGTGCTGTCCGGGGTCGGTCTCGGTTGGATTCCCGCCCTGAACGCACCGTCACTGATCATCAACTGGATGTCATTACCTACCGCGGCGGGCCAGGTCGCCTGGGCTGTGACCATGCCGCTGCATGACCTCAGCAGCACCCCGTTCATCTTCGTCTTCAGGATCCTGGGCTCTGTGGTCTTTCTGGGTATCTTCGTCCGGCAGTGGTGGTTGGCCAGGGACGGAGGACCCGAGGCCGTACGTCGCGCAGCGATCGCGCTGCTGTGGTCAGCGTTGCTGGCGCCGGCCACGCTGCCGTGGTACTTCACCTGGGCCCTCGTCCTGGCCGCGGCCCTGCCCTGGCGGCGAAATCCGCTAACGTGGGCCGTCGTGGGATCCACCTGGCTGGTGCTGGCCACCTACCCCACCGGAGAGAGCGCGTTCGACTCCGTGCCCTACCACATCGGGATGCTGGCGATTGCGCTGTTAGCGGGCACCGCGCTGCTGCGCCGCGACCCGCTGCGGCTGCGTGTCCGCACGCAGCGCACGGAGGCTACCGAAAGCGCATGAGTCGGGAGCTCGACGCGGCAGGCATCATCGAACCGGCACTGCGGGCCTCGTATACCCGGTGCCGGAAACTCAACGCCGTGCATGGCCGCACCTACTTCCTGGCGACCCGGCTGCTACCACCTGCGGCCCGGCCTGCGATCCATGCCCTGTACGGGCTGGCCCGCTACGCCGACGAGATCGTCGACGACCTGGCGGACACCCGGCCTTGGCCCCAGCGTCTTGCAGAGCTGGACACCTTCGCCATGCAACTGCGCGAGGGGCTGGCGCGAGGCAGCTCCGACCACCCGGTGCTGGCCGCGCCGGTGCACACCGCGATCCGCTACCGGATCGATCCGCAGCACTTCACGGATTTCATGGCTTCGATGCGGATGGACCGGCCGGTGGAGCAGGGCGGCGTGGCCGGTTACCAAAACTTTGACGAGCTGGGCCGTTACGTGCACGGCTCGGCGGCGGTCATCGGGCTACAGGTGCTTCCGATACTGGGCACCGTGGTCGCCCAGGAGCGCGCCGAACCGCACGCCGCCGCGCTGGGCGTTGCCTTCCAGATCACCAACTTCCTCCGCGACGTCGGGGAGGACCTCGACCGCGGGCGGGTCTACCTACCCGCTGACGAGCTGGCCGCATTCGGGGTGGATCGGACGCTGCTGGCATGGTGTCGCAGCACCGGACGGTCTGACCCCCGGGTGCGCCGCGCACTGGCTCACCTGGTGGCCCACACTCGGGCGATCTACCGCCGCGCGGCACCAGGGATCCCGATGCTGGCCCCGGTCTCGCGGGCCTGTGTGGCTACCGCATTCAGGCTGTACGGCGGCATCCTGGACGAGATCGAGGCGGCCGGGTACCACATTCTGTCCCGGCGAGTGGCAGTACCACGCCATCGCCGGCTGGCGGTCGCGCTGCCAGGCCTGAGCCGGGCGCTAGCAGCGCGGACGGTGCAAGCCGGCTGACCACCAACCAGCGACGGATCAGTGAGCGATCGAGTCGATGAGTGCGCGGGCGCCCTGGCGCAGCAGGTCGGCGCCGACGAAGTACCCCAGCGCGGCGGGGTCCTCAGGCACGCCCCAATGGTGGGAGTCCAGCCACTGGCTTCCGTCGAGGTTGAACACCTTGCCGTGCAAGGTCAACTTACCGCTGCGTTCGGTGGTGGCATAGCCCGCGATGGGGGAGTTGCAGTGCCCCTGCAGGGCATGCAGCATGGCGCGCTCGGCAATGGCGTGCCGGGTGGTCTCGTCATCACCCAGCCGGGCGGCCAACGCCCGCATCTCGTCATCGCCGGCGCGGCACTGCAGCGCGATGATGCCGGCGCCGATCGCCGGGCACATCGTCTCCAACGGCAGTAACTCGGTGATCCGATCTGCCTGTCCCACGCGGTGCAAACCCGATACCGCAGCGATGATCGCGTCGAAGTGGCCAGCGTCGAGCCGCATGAGGCGGGTATTGACATTGCCCCGCAGCGGCATGACTTCCAGCTGCGCGTGGTGCAGCCGCAGCTGCGCGGCGCGGCGCACGGAGCTGGTCCCCACGACTGAGCCTTCGGGTAGCTGTGCCAGATGTGCGCCGGTGCGCGAAATCACCGAGTCGCGGATGTCCTCCCGCGCCAAGTACGCCGCGAAAACGAGGCCTTCGGAGTTGGGCACGTCGCCGGGTATGTCTTTGAGGCAGTGCACCGCAACGTCAACCCCACCATCGAGCAGGGCGCGATCGATCTCGCGGACAAAGGCGCCCTTACCGCCGAGCGCAGCCAGGTCACCCATCCACTGGTCCCCGGAGGTGGTGATCTTGACGAGTTCGGTGCTGACCGCGGGATCCCGTGCTTCGAGCGCAGCGGCGACCTGCCCGGCCTGATGCAGGGCCATCGGGCTGCACCGGGTACCGATCCGGATCGAACGGGTGCGCGGCATAACAAGACCTTACGGACTCAGGTGCGGGCGGATCACCATAACAGTGCGAGCATTCGGCGGGTGAGTGAGCCGCAGCCCGACGACGTCACCGTCGCGTCCTATGCACTCGCTCCGCTGAGGGTGGTCGGCGATGCGGATCCACATTGGTCACAGCCCGCTGTACCCACGAAGTGGACGGCAGCGCAGGCGGTAGCGCATATCCCCGACGCACTGCTGTTCTACGCCGGGCAGGTCGCCTGCCACGCCGATCACCGCCTGCCCGTGCTGCGGGACGGCCGCGCCGCGCCACCATCCGAGCAACTCGACAACGCGGTGACCGCTGCGCATGTGCTCGCCGGGTCGTTGCCTGGTCTCGGCTCGCAGCGGGCCTGGCATCCCAGTGGCCTCGCTGATGCCAGCGGCTGGGCCGGAATGGCCGTTACCGAGTTGCTCGTCCATGGTCACGACGTCGCCCGCGCACTCAACGTCGACTTGCGCCTCCCCCAGCAGGTCTGCCGTAGCACCCTCGCCCGGGTATTTCCGTGGGTGTCGCCGAACTTGGGCACACCCGATGCCCTGCTGCTCGCCGTAACCGGACGCGTCACGGTGCACGGCGTTCCTAGTGACGCCGACTGGTGGCGGCAGTCGGCACCATTGGCGGAATGGGATGGCAAGCCTCGCCGGCGAACCATCCCGCCCCGATGGCGCTGACGGCGCTACCGCCCCTCATCCGCGCCAAGGTGCCGTCAAGTCACCACACCCCCACCGAACAAGTCCATGATCATCAGCGTTGACCGAGTCACGCTCTATGTGCCCATAAATCATGGGCGGGGTCGGTGACCGGAGTACCGGCCGGGCCTAGACCGACGAGAGGGCGGCCTTGAGCAAACGAACAATCCATTTTGAGCAGGTCTGAACGCCGACCGCCATCCCTGCCACCTGCACGGCGAATGGCGGTCACTGCGCAACCGACTCGATACACCACACGGCCTCCGGCGTACGGCGTTCCTGGAGATCAATCCGGACTCCTGCATCACAGCTGAGCTTGCGGAGGGGATTCATATGCACGTGCATTTTGATCGTGCCGTAAGTGGGCCATATGCAAGTGCAGATGCCGCCGGGCGGCCAAACATTAATCCAAAGTTTAAATTTTCAACATTTAGAGTATCTCTCGTCGGAGTATGTTCGCTTACGAACCCCAGCAATGGAGAGGCCAACATGGACGTTTGGGAGAAACTGTCTATCTTCCCGCCTGTCGAGCCGGCACCCGACGCTGCCACAGATTCTCAGGAGCACAGCCAGCGGCCAGTCGACGCTGGCCTCTCACCCGTTACCCGGCAGCGGGTGGTGCTGCTGCCACACACCCGGATCGAGCCGACTGATACTCGACCCAGTAAGCGCCGCAGAGGTGGTTCGTGACGGGTAACTAAGCGCGAGGAAGTGAAACAGGCGACAGCTACAGGTCGCCCAGCTCAAGGACGCGACCGGGCCCTGGACGCCCTATTGTACGACGGCGACTAACCACGGAGCCGGTGCGTTCCTCGGGATCGTCACGTAGCCAGGTGAGGCATCGGCTACCCGTTCAGGACAATACGGAAGTTGTCATGGAATACGGTCGGAAACGTTGGCTGAGTGTTGTCGCAGCTGCGACGGTCCTCGCTGGTGGGCTGGCCTCGATCTTTCATCGCGACAACGCGACAACGCGACGATCCTCGGGTCGCTGCAGCGGTGCGTGCCCCTGCGGGACTATCTGAGCGGTAGGAAACGCTGAGATCTGTGTTACGCACTCACGAGCAGGCGTAGGCCACGCACTCGGCGACGCAAGCCGCGAGAGAGCGGCCCGTGTCGACGACGAGCTTGGGGCCGGTAATTGGATGTGCCGCAGCTTGCAGCTTCCGGTACAACGCTGCGTCGCGGTTGCTGGCAAGGTGACTGACATCGTCTGCGATGCGCGCCAGGGCCAGCCGGTCGTCACAGATGCATTCGATGATCCGCAACGGCTCGCCCAGGTTCGCAGCCGTCTGACGAAGGGTGGCGATCTGGTTGGCGCGGGTATAGGTGCAGCCATCGAGGATCACGACCGCGGCCCGGTCGCGGCGCAGCAGCCACTCAGCGGTGCGGTACATGACATCGACGCAGAAGTCGTTCTGGTCGTCGGTGTAGTCCACATTCGACGGCGGAAACAGCCCGGCGCGGATGCGGTCCTTGTCCAGCACGACCGCATGAAGCTGAGTCGCGAGAGCACCCGCCAAGGTGCTCTTACCAGCTCCGGGCAAGCCGGCCATGGCGACGATCACGAACGCCGCAACTCCTCCAGCCGGTAGACGCGTTTCGCGTTGCCCGCCCCCACCATCTGGGCGACGCGCTCCGCGTCGGCTCTCGACCACTCCCCCGAGTCCACCCACTCGCTGAGGGCACCGGCCATGGCACGCCGCCACAGCACGGTTCCGAGGTAATGCAGCTCGGCGGGTCCGCACGCATCGGAGGAGAACAGCACCTTGCTGAAGGGGGCCACTTCCAGCGACTCTGCGACGATGGCACGGGAACGGGCCCCGGTGTAATTCACCGCCAATCCGACGTCGAGGTACACGTGCGGGAACACGTGAGCCAGATACCCAGCCGTGCGGTGATACGGATAGCAATGCAACAGCATCACCGGAACGTGGCGGTCCTTCGTCCGGCGCAGGAATTCGGTCATGAGCGAGGGGTTGCAGCGGTGCAGGGTCAGGTCAGGGTCCCCGTACCCGACATGGAACTGCAGCGGTAGACCGTGTTCGAGGCCTGTCCAGAGGAGGTGGCGCAGCAGCACCGGATCGGTCAGACGCAACTCACCGGTCTGCCGTCGCTGTAGCCATCGGCCGGCAGCGTGGCGTACCTCGCCGGCGCTAGGTGGCTCGGGATCGAAGTCGAGGCCGTACCGGTAAGCAATGACGGATTTGAGCCCCGCGGCGTGCCGTGCCCGCTGGTTCAGCGTCGAAGCGAACCGGTCGGCGAACCCGGCGGCGTCCACACCACCAGCTGCCACCTCCTCGGCGATCGCCTCCAGACGGACGATTTCCGCTGCCTTCGCGCCGGAGATGGCTGCCATCTCCAGGGGTCCAAGGGTGGTTTCGGCGCGGTAGCCGGTCTCGACCAGAAACCACTCGACGCCACCTGCGCCGAGAAACCGGCGGGTGACCTCTTGCCCGCCGAGCTCGCGGCGGCGGTCAAGGTAGGTATCGGCGTCCGTGTGTGGCGCCAGGTCGAGCAATGGGGCGCACCAGTGGCGGACCGCGAAGCCCAGCTGCGAATCCAAGTGCGTTGTCCCCTCAGGTGAGGACCATGGGGACTCGGTGAGCCCCGCCTCGAACCCGGACCCGTCGACGTTGTCCGTCGCGGCGCCGTGCACGTGGTGGTCCACCAGATGCAGGGCCTCGACAATCGCACGCAGCGAATCAGCAGCCATTGACGGCCCCGCAGCAATGCTTGCCCCGCCAGGCCTGCAGGCCTTCCCTGACAGCCACGCCGGCAATGATCAGAGCGACGATCGGATCTGCCCACGACCAGCCGAACAGGCTGTTGAGAAGTAGCCCGGCCAGCAGAGCCCCGGACAGGTAGGTACACAGCAGGGTCTGCCGGGAATCGGCCACCGCGCTGGTGGACCCGAGTTCCCGCCCAGCGCGACGCTGAGCGTAGGACAGCAACGGCATGATCACCAACGACACCGCGGCCAACACGATGCCTACCGTGCAGTGCTCGGCATCCTGCGCGCCGGTGAGAGAGCGTACGGATTCCACCGTGACGTATCCGGCCAGCGCAAAGAAGGACAGTGCAATGATCTTCAGGGCGGTGCGTTCCCGAGTTTGAGGATCTCGTCCACAGAACTGCCAGGCCACCACGCTGGCCGAAGCAACCTCGATCACCGAGTCCAACCCGAAGCCGATCAACGCGGTCGAGGAGGCCACGACACCGGCGGAGATCGCGACGACGGCCTCGATCACGTTGTAGCTGATGGTGCCGGCGACCAGCAGCCGGACCCGGCGGGTCAGCACCGCGCACCGACCGACATCGAGCCCGGCGGTCACCGGCCGCTCACCCGGGCAGCCTGGTCATCCATGCATGCCTGAGCCTGGTCGACAGCCAGCGCGGAGCTGCTGCTCGGCGCCAGCGCGACCTTGACCAGCTCATGCAAGGCGGCGGCCAAGTGCGCATCAGCCAGGGCGTAGTGCACCTGCCGGCCCTGGTAGGTGGCGATCACCAGACCACATCCGCGCAAGCAGGACAGGTGGTTGGACACATTCGAGCGGCTCAGTCCGAGCTGTGCCGCCAGCTGGCCCGGGTAGTTGGCGCCATCCAGCAACGCCAGCAAAATCCGGCATCGAGTGGGATCGGCCAGCGCCCGACCCAGCCGAGCCAGCGCCACCTCCCGCGTCTCACATGTCAGCACAACCCAAATAATACAGCCAAGGCTGACATTTACCGCCTGCGTCACTTCGGTGCTGGGCTCGTTTGTGCGTGGACGGCCAAGCCCTGCGCGCACTGCCGCACGAATCGCTCGATCTGCCAACGCAACCACCATCCGGTGCCGGGCACTATCGGTCTGAAGGAAGCGTGCCAACGGATCGCGGTCACGCCTGCGCTTGATTCGAGGTCGACGTCTCCGCGATAGTCCCGCACCGGGAGCCCGGTCAGATGCCGGTAACTGAACCTGCGGTCGGGAACCAATCCGGCAATTTGATCTCGGCCCGTCATCCTGCCCTTGCGAAAATTGTTATCGCGCCAAGTCCCTCCGGCTCCTGCTCACCGATCCGCTCGAGCTGGCATGACTCGATCGGCGACCACGTCGGCCACGTCGCGCCGTCCCGCAGTAGCGCATACACGGTGGCGGCATCAGCCGACGTCTGGACCTGGACGTCGACGTGTTGTCTGTGAACCGGGCGTTGCAACGTGATCCTTGCGCGGCTCCGTTGCGGGACGGTCTTGTCGAGAGCTGGCTGGCGCCGTTGACCGAGTGGAACCGCCGCCAAGGCATCCCGGTCCAGGCCGCTCGAGCCAACGCTCGGCTGGGAATCGCTGTCGCCCGGGGTCTGCTACTGGACCTTCTGGCCACCGGCGACCAGGAGGGTGTCGACCAAGCTATGGAGCAGTTCATCGCGATGTACCAGGCAATCACCGAGAACGGTGCAGACAGCTCCCATTGCTAAGAGCACGTATGGGTGCGGTCGCTCGATATGCTGGGTCAGACCCAGCAGTAGAGAAACCTCAGCAGGCGCACCTTGTCGTCGGCCACCCGCTGGAGCAGCGCCGCCTCATCGTGCGGGCACGGTACGTGCGAGATCCCGTTACGGATCACTCGCCATCCCTGGGGAAGGATGGAGTGCTACCTACGGAAGGGAGTCGCATGAGAAACATCGCACGACGTATCCCACGATGGGCGCTGTGGACCTGCGCGTCGCTGGGCGCGGTGGTCGCCGTCAACGAAGTGGGCAGTAAGCGAATGCCGTTCCTACGGAGATCCTTCCTGCGCGTGCTTCTCGCGGTGCGACGTCTGCGCGCGGATGGGCCGGTGGGTGACGCACGAGAGGAGGCTCTCGCTGCCTACGTCGTGGCGAACGCCCGGCGAGGTGACGTCGAGGACGCCATCCGGGTGATCGATGACTTCTGCTACCAGCGCAGCTTCATGATGAACGTGGGTGATGAGAAGGGTGAGATTCTCGATGCGGCGGTCCGGCGGGTCCGCCCCCGGCGTCTCCTCGAGCTGGGTACCTACTGTGGTTATAGCGCGTTGCGGATGGTCCGCGTCATGCCGAGCGACGCCCGGCTCTACTCCATTGAGTTGGATCCGGCGAACGCCAAGATCGCCCGTCGGATCTGGGACCATGCAGGTGTCGGCGATCGGGTGACGGTCGTCGTCGGTAATCTCGGCGACGGTGGGTCGACGCTGGACCGGCTACGTACCGAGCACGGCTTCGTCAACGGCAGCATCGACTTCGCATTCATCGACCATGACAAAGCCGCCTATCTACCCGACCTTCAACGGATCCTGAGCCAGCGCTGGCTGCACCCCGGATCTGTGGTGGTGGCCGACAACGTGAAGTTCCCGGGTGCGCCGGAGTACCGGGCATATATGAAAGGGCAGCAAGGCAAGAGCTGGCGCACGACCGAGCATAAAACTCACGTCGAATACCAGTCGTGGATCAGGGATCTGGTGCTCGAGTCAGAGTATCAAGGCTGACGTCGCAGCTTGCGATCGGTAGTTACGGCAATTCGACGAGGCCCGTTGCGCCGTGGACGGTGATCCGCTGTCCGGTGGTGATGCGCAGTGTCGCGTCGGGGACCCCGACTACCGCTGGAATGCCGTACTCGCGAGCGACAACGGCACCGTGTGAGTTCGCCCCGCCCATCTCCATGACCAGTCCGCCCGCCGTGAGGAACAGCGGCGTCCAACCGGGATCGGTGGACGGCGCGACGAGAATCTCCCCCGGCTCCAGGTGAGCGCCGACCGGGTCGAGTACCACCCGGGCAATCGCGGTCACGGTGCCGGCCGAGGCGGGGGTGCCGGCCAGCTGGCCCTCGACCGGTGCCCGGCCCGGGCTGGCGAGCGCCTCGGGCACGCTACCGTCGGACAGCATGATCCGCGGTACCTGCCGGCGCCGCAGCTCTCGCTCGTAATCGTCCCGACGAGCGGCGACGACAGCGCGGAAGTCCACCCCCTCAAGCGCAGCCCTGGCCTGAACGAGATCAAGGAAGAACACGTCCTCGGGCTTGGCCAACAGCCCACGATCGGCGAGCTCGGTGCCAACCACGGCCAGTTGCGCCCGGACGTGCGCCAAGGCGCGCACCAGGTAGTCCTTGTGCGTCTCGCGCATGCCGACCAGGCCCCGCACCCGGCTCAGCGCGACGCGCACGGCGGCGGCCCGCAGCCAGCTGCGGTGCCCCACTTCACTGACCACCCGGGTCGCTGCGGCCTCGGCGGCGCGAGCACCCCGGGCGAACTGCGCATCCGGGGCGAGGTCCGGGTCCGCCAGGCGCAGGTAGTTGGCCAGCACACCGAGGACGTGAGTCGGGTCATCGGACCACCGCGGCATGCCCACGTCGATCTCGGCGACAGCCCGGTGGCCGTGCCGGGTCAGAAACTCCTCGAGTCCGCGTTGCAGCAATGGCGGCAACTCGCGGTCGGTGAACCGATGCGCCAGCGCCGTCGGGATCTCTTCTCGCAATGCGGCTGTGGCCGCCGCATCCGCCCGGACCCGCGTCGCCAGTGCCCATAGCTCAAGATCCATCTCAGTGGTGACGTTGTACGCCAACCCGCGGCGCACCTCGTCCCACGCACCGGGCTCGGCGTCGTCCCGGACCAGCTTGCGGGCCAGCGCCAGCGCGAGGAATCCGGCGCCGGCCACCGGCGTGACCGTCGGCATGATCGGGATGATCGCCGTGTTCAGCAGGCGCTGCACGTGGTCCAACCGTTGCACGCTGGTCACACCCGCCGGCACCGTGAGCTGGGTGCGCAGCCGCCGGCCGACCTGGTCGACGCGCCGCCGTGCCGCGGCCGGCGAGACGAGCGCCTGGACGATCTGCAGCGGGACCCGGAAGCGCACCGCGACGGCGAACGCCCGCCGCAGGAACGGCCACCATGACGTGGTCTGCTCCGCAAGCCGGGGATCGTCACACAGCCGCCGGAGCACGACTGCCGACCGTGCCTCCATCACGTCGAGGATCCGGGGCACCAGCGTCCGGCCGACCCGGCTGTGCAGCACGGGCGTGATGTCGACGAACGCTCGCTGCCCGGCCTCCGTGAACACCACCGGTCCGGCGATCGGGTTGCTGGCCACTGAGCCGAACACCACCTCCGACGCACAGGACGCCAGCAGCCGGAACGCCGCGATGCCCATCGGGGTCACCGGACGGGTCAGGCCCTGCGCGAGGCTCAGACAGAGGTACACCCGCAACTCCCGGCCCGGTCGGACGGGTAGCGGGTACAGCGTGGTGATCGGCCGGGCCTGGGTCAGCCACAGCGCCCCGGCGCCGTCGAGCGCCCATTCGATGTCCTGCGGGGTTCCGTAGTGCGCCTGGACGCGCTGGCCCAATGCGGCAAGATCGCGGATTTGCGCGTCGCTCAGACAAGGTTGCGCGGCGTCGGCTGGCCGCGAGACCTGCTCGGTGCCACCACCAGGCAGCGCGCGCACGACCACGCGCTTGTCGCCCAGCGTACGTTGCAGCACCGTGCCGGCAGCGTCGACGACGAAATGGTCCGGGTTGACCGCGCCGGACACCACTGCCTCGCCTAGGCCGGGGCTGGCATCGATGACCGTGTGCCCACGATTGCCGGTCACCGGGTCGGCGGTGAAGAGCACCCCAGCGACCTGCGGCTCGACCATGTGCTGGACCACCACCGCGAGCTGGACGGTGGCGTGGTCGATGCCGTTGGTTGTCCGATAGCTGACTGCCCGGTCTGTCCACAACGATGCCCAGCACCGACGGACCGCGTCGAGCAGCGTGTCCGCGCCGACGATGTTGAGGTAGGTGTCCTGCTGGCCGGCGAAACTCGCCCACGGTAGGTCTTCGGCGGTGGCCGAGGAGCGCACCGCAACCGGCACGTCGTCGCCGAGGTCGCGGTAGGCACGCTGGACCGCATCGGCGATGGCGGCGGGTACGGGTGCCGTACGGATTGCGGTGCGGGCTTGTTCGGCGATCGAGCCGGTGTCCTGCGCCTCCGGGTCGAAGACGTCCGCAGCAACCCGCGCGTAGGCCACGGTGGTGACGCAGAATCCCGGCGGCACCGGGAATCCTGCGCGGATGAGCGCGCCGAGGCTGGCCGCCTTGCCCCCCACGACGGGCAGCACATCGGCACCGAGACAGCCGAGGTCGAGGACGAGTTCCCGGTCAACTAAATCAGGTCGCTGAGCGGTGGCCATACCGAACGGTAACGCCGCTACCAGATTAACTCAACAAACGATGAAAACTTGTCAGGACGGGTGCCGGAGGTGTCAGGTGTGCTCGGCGGCGAGTTGCTCCACGGTGGTTCCCTCGACGAGCCGGTCCAACGTTGCGATCATCGCGGCGCAGTCGCGAGTGGGGTGGTTGGTCGGACAACTCAGCGCATGGGTCAGGAATTTCTGCGCCCCTTGCGCCTGCGCGATCAGCCGATCCAGCTCCGCGATTTGCTCCCGTACGGTCTGGCGCCACTGCGGATCTGGGGCGTCGAGGATGGCAGCGGCAGTATCCAGCGACAGCCCGACGTGGTGAGCGATCTTGAGGAACGCGAGGCGACGTAGCTGCTCCGGTCCATACATCCGTCGCCCCGCCTGCCGCGCCGGTGGGGATACCAGTCCGCGTTCGTCGTAGTAGCGCAGCGTTGAGGGGTTCAGTCCGAGCCGATCCGCGGCCTGACCGATCGGGATGAGGTCCATGTTTCCATTTGACTTCGAGTCAGCTTGAACCCGCAAGGTGCAGGCATGGCTACACCGATGCGGGCAAGCTTCGAAAAGCGAACTAGCCGACTGCCGCCGGCGCTGGTTACCGACCTGCCGGTGCTGGCGCTGTTGGTGATCTGCTGGCTGCTGGTGCCGGTGGCGTGGGCACATCTGACGGCAGGGTTGGCCCTGATCGGCTGGATCGGCGTGCACCTGTGGACTCGGCGCCGACGGCTAGGACGGCTTTTCTGGCCCCATCGTCCGGCGCTGTCGGCCCGTCGAGTGGCCCGGCGGTTCGGGTACGGGTTGTTCCTTGCGGCGGTCGCCGCGATGACGGTGACCGGGTTGCTGCGCTGGGCTGGCGTAGCACCGCAGTACGTCTGGCACGGGGGCGTCAGCTACTTCCTGTTGAGCATGGTCGTGGTACACCTCTGGTCGATCCGGCGCCCGCTGCGGGCGCGACTTCGCTCACATGGAGCATCGACACAGAGCAGCCCTCGGCCGACACGGGAACAGCCGACTCTGCGCTGAGCTAAGCCCGGTACGTTCAGCCGCTGTGGGCTCAGTCGCATCGCCGTCCCGGCGCAAGACGTCCGGTGTTCTCGACGCCGTGATCGTCGCGACCACAGGGCTCGCCTTACACCGCCTGCGTGGCCGACCATGGCATGACGGATATCCCAGTGCGTAGTGGGACAGCCTGGCCATAGCTGCTATTTCGTTGCGGGAATGGCCTTGACTGGCCGGACAGCCGGTCAGGCGGTTCTCGGGCTTGCGGATGGTCGATGAGATCACCCACGGACCACCCGGCTGGCGCGCCGCGACGGCAGATTGCACCGTTCAAGGGCTGTTGGCCGCTGCTGGCGGCCGTGCTGGCCGGGATGGCCTACGACGGGATCGTCACCGCGGGGGCGTTGTTCCCAACCCGGCGGCAAGGACTCCATGACCGTCTCGCTCACGTCGTCGTACTGCCCGCTGAGTGACCTCGCGCAACAAGCATCCATGTGACCGTCCAAGATGGCTGTTGGACAGCGACAAGCATCCATGTGGCTGTGTTGCAGCTGAGATGGTGTTAGTTAGCCGGGGTGACACCGCGGGTGATGAGGCCGGACACGTAGGTTGCGAGTTCTGCGGCGGTCCACGGGTAGTGCTCCAGCACCAGCATCCGCGCGCAGGACTCGGCCACGGTGGCGAGCAACTCCGCCACGACTGGCACCTTGCGCTCGACATCGTCGATGTCGGCGGACTCCATGTACAACCGCACCAGTGCCTGGATCTGGCCGAGGATCATGTCTCGGGCCCGTCGAACCCGTGCTGCCACCACCGAATCGGAGCCCCGACGGGACTCGAAAACCACTCGCCATGAGTTGGTGGCCTGACCAGCAGCGGTGAGAAAAGCCGTGAGCCCAGCTGCCAGTACCGCCTCCACGTTGTCGAAAGTCGGACTTCTCGGCAACGCGTTGGTGATAGCGTCCAGCAAGCGACGCTCCTCGCGGTCCAGTAACGCGAGCAGTAACTCGTCCTTGTTCGGGTAGCACTCGTAGACCACCGGTTTGGTCACGCCGGCCGCATTGGCCACCGCCTGCATCGACGTGCCCCGATAGCCGCGCTCGACGTAGACCTCCAGCGCCGCGTCG
>DASQVB010000046.1:0-6391 GCA_035640975.1 Pseudonocardiaceae bacterium | reverse complement strand
TTACCGCCGGGTTTCATTGGCAGATCCGGCGGCTTTAAAAAGCCCCGCGGCGCGATGGGACCGACCCATGCCGCGTTCGGCAACGTGGTCCATAGGCGTTCAGCAGCACAGCCCACACAGCTGGCGGCGCTGCGCGCAGGTGCGATGATGAAATCCGTGGCAGACATCGATACTGGACGCCTCGTGCTCCGTCCGATCGACCTGAAGACGGCGCGGGCGCTTCTCGAGGGTCAGATGCCTGCCGAGCTGCGGGTGGCAGCGGACTACCCATCACAGTTCTCGCTGGAGGTCATGGATCTCATCGCTGGTCTCCGAGCCGCCGAGGTTGAGCAGTTCCGTTCGTTTTTCTTGGTCCGCAAGACGGACGCCACCGTGATCGGTGAGATCGGTTCACAGCTGGACTCGGCCACGAAGAGTGTCCAAGTCGGATATTCGATTGTGCGGTCCTGCTGGGGCCAGGGTTATGCCACCGAGGCGCTGCGTGCTCTGCTGGCCGCCCTGCTGGCCCGCGCCGACGTGCACCGCATAACTGCCGAGACGATGGTGGACCACCAAGCTAGCCGCCGCGTGATGGAGAAGGCCGGAATGCGCCACTGCGGCCATCATCGGGTCGCTGAGGAGAACGGCGCAACCGTCGAGCTCGTCCTCTACGAGCTGGTTCGCTGACCCCCCGCTGCAGTCTGGATGCAGAGCTGGCGGGGCGCCCGAGATCATGGGAGCCATGACGTCGCGGGATCAGGTGCGGATGACGGCCTGGGTGCATGGTCAGGTGCAGGGTGTCGGATTTCGCTGGTGGACCCGATGCCGGGCACTTGAGCTGGGGCTGGTCGGCCATGCGGCGAACTTGCCCGATGGACGGGTCAAGGTGGTCGCCGAGGGGCCGCGGGTGGCCTGTGAACGGCTGCTCGCCGCGCTGCGCTCTGGATCCGCGCCCGGGTACGTGCAGCAGGTCACCGAGCGCTTCGCCGACGCCCGGGGTGGCGTCACCGGCTTCGTCGAGCGCTGAGTTCCGCCTGGATGTGCGGGCATGGGTACCCTGCGCGGGCAGCCAGAGCAGTGAAGTAACAGGGGAAGAACCAGGGAGGGTTCGGCACACCGTGCACTTGAAGAGCCTGACGCTGAAGGGCTTCAAGTCCTTCGCCTCGGCCACCACGCTGCGCTTCGAGCCTGGCATCACCTGCGTCGTAGGTCCCAACGGCTCGGGCAAGTCCAACGTTGTGGACGCGTTGTCCTGGGTGATGGGCGAGCAGGGCGCCAAGGCGTTGCGCGGCGGCAAGATGGAGGACGTCATCTTCGCCGGCACCACCGGCCGCCCCCCGCTGGGTCGGGCCGAGGTCACCCTGACCATCGACAACACCGACGGTGCCCTGCCCATCGACTACACCGAGGTGTCGGTCACCCGGCGGATGTTCCGCGACGGCGCCAGCGAGTACGAGATCAACGGCAGCAGCTGCCGGTTGCTGGACGTCCAGGAGTTGTTGAGCGATTCGGGCATCGGGCGCGAGATGCATGTCATCGTCGGGCAGGGCAAGCTCGACTCCATCCTGCAGTCCAAGCCTGAGGAGCGCCGCGCGTTCATCGAGGAAGCCGCGGGTGTCCTCAAGCACCGCAAGCGTAAGGAGAAGGCGCTACGCAAGCTGGACGCGATGCAGGCCAACCTCACCCGGTTGTCCGACCTCACCGCCGAGCTGCGCCGCCAGCTCAAGCCGCTGGGCAAGCAAGCCGAGATCGCGCGGCGGGCTCAGGCCGTACAGGCCGAGCTGCGCGACGCTCGGCTGCGACTGCACGCCGACGACCTGCTCACCTTGCGAGGGGAGTTGGCCCGGGAAGAGGCTGACGAGGCGGCCGCCAGGGCCCGGCGCGCTGAGGTCGAGGCAGCGCTCGACGATGCCCGCACCCGGCAGTCCGGCCTGGAGGAGCAGCTCGCCGCCACCATGCCACGGTTGTCGGTGGCGCAGGACACCTGGTATCAGCTCTCGGCGCTGGCCGAGCGGTTACGCGGCACGGTCCAGTTGGCGGCGCAGCGAGTCCGGCACCTGTCCGCCCCCGCTGAGCAGCACCGCCCGGGTCGTGATCCCGACGAGCTGGACCGCGAGGCGGCAGCGGCGCACGCCGCGGAGACCGAACTGCAGGCGGTGGTGGAGCAGGCCAGGGAGACGCTGTCCAGCGCTCTGGAGCGACGCACCGAGCTGGAACAGGCTGTCGCCGATGCCGAGCGGGCCCACCTGGCCGCGGTGCGCGCCGTTGCCGATCGCCGAGAGGGGCTGGCCCGTCTCACCGGGCAGGTCGACGCGCTGCGCTCCAAGTCAGGCGCTACGGCAGAGGAGATCGAGCGGCTGTCCAGCGCGCTGGTCGAGGCCCAGGAGCGGTCGGCGAGTGCCCAACGGGAGTTCGATGAGCGGCAACACGAGATTGACGCCCTCCATGCCGGCGAGGGAGCGCTCGACGAGCGGCACGAGGCGGCGGTGGCCGCCCATACCGTCGCCGCGCAGCGCGCCGCTGAGCTCACCGCGGCCCATCGGGAGGCTGAGCAGCAGCGGGCATCCTGGCGGGCCCGGGTGGAGGCCCTGTCGGTCGGCCTTGCCCACAAGGACGGTTCGCACATGCTGTTGGCTGCGGGGTTGCCCGGGGTGACGGGCTCGGTTGCTGCGCTACTCACCGTGGATGCCGGCGCGGAGGCCGCGGTGGCGGCCGCCTTGGGTGCCGCGGCAGACGCGCTCGCAGTGTCCGACCTGAATGTTGCAGCCGCTGCGCTGGCCCTGTTGCGCGAACAGGATGCCGGCCGCGCTGGGCTGCTCGTCGGCGGTGCACCGGCCATCGTGGACCGGTCGACCTGGCCGCCGCTGCCGTCCGGTGCGCGATGGGCGGTGGATCTGGTACAGGTCCCGGACGCACTGCGGCCTGCAGTGCACCGGCTGTTGGAGCTTACCGCGGTGGTCGATGACCTGGGTACCGCTCGGACTCTGGTTGCCGCGGCACCCAGCACACGCGCGGTAACCGTCGACGGCGACGTGCTGGGCACCTCCTGGGCGCACGGTGGATCGGGCCGCAGCCAGAGCGTCATCGAGGTGCAGGCCGCCGTCGATGACGGTCAGATCCGGCTGGTCGAGTCGGAAACCAGGGTGGAAAGGCTGGCCGCTGATTTCGAGGCGGCAAGCGCCGAGGAGACCGACCGCGCCGAGGACGTTGACAACACCCTGGCCGCTCTGCAGGAATCGGATGCGCAATTGACCGCAGTGGCCGAACAGCTCGCCCGACTCGGTCAGGCAGCTCGTTCGGCAGCTGCCGAAGCTGATCGGCTGCACCGCCAGCGCGACGACGTGGAGCAGCGACGAACCGGTGCGCTGATCGACCTGGCGGAGCTGGAGGAGTGGTTGCGGCTGGCCCAGGACGAGCCTGCGGACTCCGAACCGGATACCGCGGAGCGTGACGAGGCCGCCGCCGCGCTGGCGACCGCGCGCAGCGAGGAGGTGGAGGCGCGGCTGGCGCTGCGCACAGCGGAGGAGCGCGCCCGGGCAGTGGCCGGTCGAGCCGACGGGTTGCGGCGCAGCGCGCAGGCGGAGCGGGCGGCCCGTCAGCGGGTGGCCGCTGTTGCGGCGGCCCGAGAGCGTGGTGCCGCGATGGCCGCAGAGGTCGTGCAGGCCGGGGAGTTCGCGCTGGAACGCATCGAGACCTCACTGAACCGGGCCGTGGCCGAGCGAGACACGGTGGTGGTGCAGCGCACGCAGCGGGAACAGGAGCTCGGCGACGTGCGGGTACGGGTTCGCGAGCTCGCCGAGGAGCTGGCCAAGCTCACCGATACGGTCCACCGCGACGAGGTACTTCGTGCCCAGCAGCGGCTGCGCATCGAGCAGCTCGAGGTCCGGATCGCCGACGACTTCGGCATCGGCCTTGACGATCTCGTCGCCGAGTACGGGCCCACGGTCGCGGTGCCTGCGTCGGCCGGCGAGGTGGCCGAGTACGAGGTGGCGGCGCAGCGCGGCGAGCTGGTCAGCGCCCCGCAGCCGGTTCCCTACGACCGGGCCTCGCAGACTCGCCGCGCCCAGCGGGCCGAGCGCGATCTGGCCCTGCTCGGCAAGGTCAACCCCCTGGCGTTGGAGGAGTTCGCCGCGCTTGAGGAGCGCTACAAGTTCCTGTCCACTCAGCTCGAGGACCTCAAGGCCACTCGGCGTGACTTGCTCACCGTCGTCGCCGAGGTCGACGAGAAGATCCTCGAAGTCTTCACCGAGGCTTTCCACGATGTAGCGCGCGAGTTCGAGACGGTGTTCACCACGCTGTTCCCCGGTGGGGAGGGGCGGTTGGTGCTCACCGAGCCCGACGACATGATCACCACCGGCATCGAGGTCGAGGCTCGACCGCCCGGTAAGAAGGTCAAGCGCTTGTCGTTGCTGTCCGGCGGGGAGAAGTCGCTCACCGCGGTCGCCATGCTGGTCGCGATCTTCCGCGCCCGGCCATCGCCGTTCTACGTGCTCGACGAGGTGGAGGCGGCGCTGGACGACACCAACCTGAACCGTCTGATCGCGTTGTTCGAATTACTCAGAGACCGCTCACAGCTGATCGTGATCACGCACCAGAAGGCGACCATGGAGGTTGCCGACGCGCTGTACGGGGTAAGCATGCGCGGCGACGGCATTACCACGGTGATCTCGCAGCGGCTACGAGGTGCCACCGACTCCGCAGGTGCCGCCTGAGTGACGTCAACGAGGAGAGCGGACCGTGTCGTTGCCATCAACCATGTTGGACGAATCGCTCTTGCTTCTGCAGGAGACGCGCGCGTCGTGGAATGTTCAGTTCGAGCTGGGCACTGACCATCGTCTGGACGAGACCAGGCTTCGGCAGGCGGTGCTGACCTGCTGCCGGCGTCATCTGCTGGCCCGCGCTCGATTGACCCCGTCGCCGCAGGGCACGACCTCTTATCAATGGGACATCACCGATGAGGTGGATCTGGATCCACTGCGGGTGGTGGAGTGTCCTGACAGCGCCGCGCTGGACCGGCTGCGGACCGAGCTGTACACCCCTGCGATTGCGCTGGACACCACTCCGGGGTTTCGGGTTGTGTTAGCCCGGCGGCCCAGCGGGGACCTCGTGCTCCTGTCGGCGAGTCACATCCTCGCCGACGGAGTGGGGGCACTGCGCTTGCTCCAGACCATCATCCGGGCGTATCAGAGTGAGCCGGATCCGCCAGATCCGATACCGCTTGCCCAGGCCCGCGACCTCGACTCGTCCCTGTCTCCCAGGACCTGGAGCGAGAAGTGGACGCGCCAGTTGGAAGGGCTGCGGCGAGTTCGAGAGGCGCTCGATCCGCCAAGCCGGATCGCGGTGGTCGGCGGCACCGATCGCGACGACTTTGGATTCGTCTTTCGTACCCTTGACCTCGGTGAGGCCACCACGCCTGGGCTCATGCAGCGGGCTCGCGGCACGACAGTCAACGACGTCCTGCTCGCCGCGCTGCACCTCACCGTGCAGATATGGAACTCCAAGCACGGCGCTACAACTGCCCGGGTTGGTGTCCAGATGCCGATCAATGTCCGCCCCGCGGACCGCGCGTGGGATGTCGTCAGCAACCTCACGTCGATGGTCAGCGTTTCCACCGGGCCAGATGATCGAGTGAACATGACAACCGCGACTGCTGCGGTGGCCGAGCAGACCAGTGAGATGCGACGGAACAACCGGGCCTATGGCTTACATGACGTTCTCGAAACCACCAAGAAGGCGCCGTTGGTTGTCAAGCGCGCGGTGCCAAAGCTGATACAGCTGACCGGTGATCGGTTCGTCGACACCGCGATGCTGTCGAATCTGGGCCGCATCCCCGAGCCACCTACCCTGCCCGACAGGGACGGCTCCGAGCCGCCAGAGCTGTGGTTCTCTCCGCCGTGTGACCCCGCCTGCAGCGTGGCGATCGGAGTCGCCACCATCGACCAGCGACTCACACTGGTAAACCGGTACCGCTATGACCAGTTCGACGCCGATGCCGCGGACGCATTCATCGATCTCCTGATTGCCCAGGTGGTCAATGGAGGTTGAGGCTCATGCAAAATGTGGCGTGAACGAATGCACACCGCCTCGACCAGAGCTGAGCTGTGTGGTCGGCCATGAGACATTCGTCGCCTAAGATTGCTGTGCTTGGCTGACCGGGGCGTACCGCTCACGCGTGTGGATGCCAGGATGGTCGAGTGTCAAGCGTGATCTGGATCTCTGTCGCCATTGCGGTGGTGTTGTTGATCGCGCTGGCCGTGGGTCTGCTGTTGGCCCGCCGCCGGCGGATCAGCATCACTGACAAGCCGGATGAAGAAGAGGTGGAAGCGCCACCGGCTCCTCGCGGCTACCAGGCCGGTGGGCCGATCAGCTTCTCTTCCGGCGGCGGTGGCCCACCGGCCCCGGCCCCGCCGCA
>DASQVB010000045.1:0-9265 GCA_035640975.1 Pseudonocardiaceae bacterium | reverse complement strand
GGGCACCAGGTGATGCTCGCACTGGCTGTACATCGGGATGTCCTTGACCAGCACAAGCTCGTCGTGTCCCTCGTCGAAGGTGCGCTCCAGCACCGTATCGGGATCCACGAACAAGCCGGCGAACATCTCTTGGTAGGCCCGCGCGACGCGCGCCGGAGTCTCCCGCAACCCCTCCCGATCCGGATCTTCACCGCAAGCGATCAGCAGCTCCCGCACGGCTGCCGCGGCGCGGGCATGGTCGAATGCCCCGCGCGAGCCAGGCGGGGACATGCCGGGCTGGGAATTGGAATTGACGGTGCTGGTCATCGCAAGGACGGTAGCTGCCGGATCCGGTACTCAGCGATCCCCGTCCCGCGGCCGGCGACCACCGTCCTCGCCGAACCAGAAACCCGACTGGTCGTCCGTGCGCGCTTCGGACGGACCAGTCGATGGGCCCTGTGTCGGCTGGGACGGGAGACCGCTGGGCGGTGCGGGTCGCCAAGCCGGAGTGGGCGGTTCGGTGGCTGGACGCCACCCCGGTGGGGCGCCATAGTTCGGCGGACCCGAGGTCGACGGACCCGAGGTCGACGGACCCGAGGTCGACGAGCTGTCACCACTGCCCGGCCCCGGTGGCGGGGCCCCCGGCTCGCGCGGCGACGGAGGGTAGGACCGGGGATAAGGGAATCCGACCTGCGGCGAGCCCGGGGCCGGATGCCCAGGCACCTCACCGTTGACTTCCTCCGCCGGACGGTCCCCCGCCTGTTGCACTGGAGTATGCGGGCCCGCGCCGTTGGGGCCGGGCTGACCTGGAGCACCGTGCGGCGGGCCACCGGGCAGGTCGCTGGCACCCGGCAACACACCCACCGGGGTCGGCTGCGGGTCAGATCGCGGCGGCCACGGCTCCCCCCGCTCCTTGGCAAGTTCGCCAGCGGTCTTTATCGGTGGCTTGTCCGAGGGGGTACGGCCGCCGAAGTCGTTGAACGCCGTGATCCGCGGTCGCTTCTCCACCCGGTCGAAGACCCGCTCAAGGTCCTTGCGATGGAGCGTTTCCCGGTCCATCAACTCCACGACCAGTTCATCGAGGATGTCTCGATAGGTATTGAGAATATCCCAAGCCTCGGTGTGCGCGGCCTCGATGAGTGCCCGCACCTCCTCGTCGATCTCATGCGCAACCTCGAGGGAGTAATCCGGCTGACGGCCCGCGGAGCGGCCGAGGAACGGGTCACCCTGCTCGTGGCCGTATTTCACCGCACCGAGCCGGGCACTCATCCCGTACTCGGTGACCATCGCACGGGCGATCTTGGTGGCCTGCTCGATGTCCGAGGACGCCCCGGTGGTCGGCTCGTGGAACACCAGTTCCTCCGCCGAACGTCCACCCAGCGCGAACACCAACCGGGCGATCATCTCGGACCGCGTCATCATCTGCTTGTCGTCCTCGGGCACCACCAGCGCGTGCCCACCGGTGCGGCCGCGGGGCAGGATCGTCAGCTTGTACACCGGATCGATGTCGGGCATCGCCCACGCCGCCAACGCGTGCCCGCCCTCGTGGTAGGCGGTGATCTTCTTCTCCCGCTCCGAGATGAGCCGGTTCTTGCGGCGAGGACCGCCGATCACCCGGTCGACCGCCTCCTCCAGCGCGGCGCCGTTGATGAGCGTGCCACCCTCCCTGGCGGTGAGCAACGCGGACTCGTTGATCACGTTGGCCAGATCGGCTCCGGAGAAGCCGACAGTGCGCTTGGCCAGCCCTTGAAGGTCGACGTCGGTATCGAACGGCTTGCCCTTGGAGTGCACTTCAAGGATGGCCCGACGGCCTTGGATATCTGGCGCGGAGACCGGGATCTGCCGGTCGAAGCGACCGGGGCGCAGCAACGCGGGGTCCAGAATGTCCGGGCGGTTGGTCGCGGCGATGAGGATGATGCCGCCGCGGGCGTCGAACCCGTCCATCTCGACCAACAGCTGGTTGAGGGTCTGCTCGCGCTCGTCGTGCCCGCCGCCGAGTCCGGCGCCGCGCTGCCGGCCCACCGCGTCGATCTCGTCGACGAAGATGATGCATGGCGAGTTCTGCTTGGCCTGCTCGAATAGGTCCCGTACCCGGGAAGCGCCAACCCCAACGAACATCTCGACGAAGTCCGAACCGGAGATCGAGTAGAACGGCACACCGGCCTCGCCGGCCACGGCCCGGGCCAACAGCGTCTTGCCGGTGCCGGGAGGGCCGTAGAGCAGTACGCCCTTGGGGATTTTGGCGCCGAGCGCCTGATAGCGGGCGGGGTTGGCAAGAAAGTCCTTGATCTCCTCCAGCTCCTCGACGGCCTCTTCGGCACCCGCAACGTCGGAGAAGGTTGTCTTGGGCATGTCCTTGGTCAACTGCTTGGCCTTGGACTTGCCGAAGTTGAGCACCCGGTTTCCGCCACCCTGGGCGTTGTTCATCATCCACAGCAGCAGCAGGAGCAGCAGACCCAGCGGGATGAGATAGATCAGCACCTGGAACAACAGGGACTGCTGGGTGACCTTGGTGTCCCAGCCTTTCCCGATCTGTGACTCGCGCAGCGCTGTGGCGATCTCATCGGTGCTCTGCGCTGGATACTGGGTGAGCACCTGGGTGCCCTCGATGCCCTGAACCGGGCTCTGCAGCGTGAGGCGGAGCCGCTGCTCCTTGTCCTCGAGGGTGGCCTGGGCGACGTTGCGCGAGGTGAGCTGCTCCAACGCCTGCGATGTGGTGATCTTGGTGTACCCGCGGGTGTCATCGAGCAGGAAGCTGAATGCATAGTAGAGCAGCAGCCCGGCCACGACCCACAGCAACGGGTTGCGGAGTAATTTCTTGCGATCCATTCGGCTACGGCCCTCGGCGGCCTCAACCCTCCTGAGCTGACGTCGATGGCAGTGGCCCACCGTCCAAGGACACTGCAGGACAGCGGACCGCTCCCGTTCGATCCACCCTACCGGGCGGGTCCGCCCGCCGGTCCCGGACAACCGGAGCCGATGCCGGGTCAACGGTGCAACCCCCCGCAGTGTTCCCCGAGGTACCCTGGGAAGCCCTTCGGGTTTGCAGAAGGCGGCCGTACTCCGGCGTACACCACAGCAGGACATGGAGGAACCGCTAGTCGGTGTAGACCTCGGGGTTGAGGGTGCCGATGTAGGGCAGATCGCGGTACCGCTCACCATAGTCCAAGCCGTAACCGACGACGAACTCGTTGGGAATGTCGAAGCCGATGTAGCGCACTGGTACCTCAATCGTGACCGCGTCCGGCTTGCGCAGCAGCGTGCACACCTCCAACGAGGCAGGGCGGCGGGACGCGAGGTTTCGCAGTAGCCAGGACAGCGTCAGACCTGAGTCGATGATGTCCTCCACGATCAGCACGTTGCGGCCGGCAATATCGCGGTCAAGATCCTTGAGGATCCGGACGACGCCAGAGGAGGAGGTCGCCGAGCCGTACGAGGCGACCGCCATGAACTCCAGCTGTACCGGGATCGGCAGCGCCCGGGCGAGGTCGGTCATGAACATCACAGCGCCTTTGAGCACACCGACGAGCAGCAGCTCGCCCGCGCTGTGCTCGACCCGGAAGTCGGTGGCGATCTGCTCGGCGAGCTCCGCGATGCGGCGTCGGAGCTGCTCCTCGGTGACGAGCACGGAGCCGATGTCACCCGGATACACCACGGGATCCCCCTCGGGAGTGTGCAGGCCTCAGGAAAGCTGCAGCTTTCCATGTGCCCGAAACAGCTCGACACCGCCCGGCAACCGCACCGCACCTTGGCCCGACCAGCGGCCGAGGAGGTCGTCGGCCGTGCGCAGGTGGGCGTCGGTCAGCTCGGTCACCCCGGCGTCGAGCAGCCAGCGCCGCAGCACCCGGCGGCGCAGCGTAGCCGGGGCCTGCGCCAGTACCGTCACGTCCAACGCGGTGAGATTCACAGCGGTGACATTCACCGTGGCGACATCCAGTGCCTGCGCCAGCAGCGCGTCAGCCTGGCGGTCAAGCAGGTCGAGATCCTCCTGCAACTGGCTGGCCGTGCGAGCCAGAGCCGGTGCCACTCCCCCGGCCAGCACATCCTCCAACAGCGGCAGCACCTCGGTGCGCAGCCGTACTCGCTGAAACCGGGGGTCGGCGTTGTGCGGGTCGCTCCACGGGACCAGGCCCAGCGCATCACAGGCCGCCGCGGTGACGGCCCGGCGTACACCCAGCAGTGGACGGCCCCAGGGCGGGTCAAGCTCCCGCATTCCGGCCACCGACCGAGGTCCGGAACCACGCCCCAGCCCCAGCAAGACCGTCTCGGCCTGGTCGTCGAGGGTGTGCCCGAGCAGCACCAGCGCCCCGGCCGGCGCGACCGCGCGCAGTGCCGCATACCGGGCCCGGCGGGCCGCCGCCTCTGGACCTCCCGGACCTTCCACCGTGGTCTGCAGGACCCGGACAGCAGCGCAGCCGAGCCCACGTAGCGCCTGGGCGGCGGTCTGCGCCACTGACCCGGAACTCGGCTGCAGGCCGTGATCGACGACCAGGCCGTGCACCGCGACGCCGAGCCGCCCGGCGCAGTGCACCGTGGCAGCGGCCAGTGCCAGCGAGTCGGCACCTCCCGAGCAGGCCACCGCGACCACGTTCCCCGTCCGGTGCGCGGTCAGGAATCGGCGGACCGCGGCACGCACCTCGCTGATCGCCGGGTGCGGCCTCAGTCCATTCGGTACAGCCACGCCGCCGGGTCGATGATCTCGGCGCGAGTGGGCAGTGTCTCGGGCGAAGTCCACACTGCATTGAACCCGTCCATGCCGACCACATTCACCACGTGCCGGGTGAACGCCGCACCCTCGGCGTACTGGCGCAGCTTGGCGTCGATGCCCAGCAACGCCCGTAGCACCCGCTCGCCGAGACCACCACCCTGTCGGCGCGCGGTGAACCGCTGACGGATCAGCCGCACCGAGGGCACCACCGACGGTCCCACGGCATCCATCACATGGTCGGCGTGTCCCTCCAGCAAGGTGGCCAGCGCGAGCAGCCGCTCCAGTACCGCCCGCTGTTCGGGGCCCTGGAGCAGGGCGAGCACACCGAGTGCGTCCGCTGCCTCCCCGCGCCGGGCACCGCGCAACGCTGCGGGCAACCTGCCGACCATCTTGGCCACGGTCTCCGGATCCTCCGCGGTCGCGACGAAAGCCTGCACCTGGGTGGCGAAATATGTCCGCAACCACGGCACAGCGCTGAACTGCAGCCGGTGAGTTGCCTCGTGCAGGCACACCCACATCTGAAACTCATCGGCCGGGACTTCCAGCGTCGAGCCGATGGTGATGATGTTGGGGGCTACCAGCAGCAACCGCCCCGGGTCCTCGGACGGTCCACCGAACGGGTCGTACTGCCCCAGTACCCGAGAGCCGAGAAACGCCAGCGCGACCCCGGTCTGCACGCCTGCGGTGGTGGCCAGCAGGCGGCGCGCCCGCACGTCGGGAACCCGGTAGTCAGCGAGCAGCCGAGACAGGCCCTCCGTCGCGGCTAGCACCCACCCCGGGCGGTCCACCACATCGGCGGGCAGCGGTGAATGGCCGTCATGCAGCCCGGTCAGCTCCCGGACGTGCTGCTCAGCGGTGATCGAAAGCTCGCGCAAGCGGCGCACCGCCGCCGCCGCCTCTTCGGCGGGCACCGCAGGCCCGGCCGGCAGCAGGCGTTGGGCGGTGACCGCCGCAACAGCCCAGTCGATCGGGGAGCCGGTGGGGGCTTGCCGAGCGTCCCCGGATGCCGGCGATGTGTCCAGCGCGGGATATCCCATGGTTCCGACGGTAACAGCGCACTAGCGGCAACCGCAGGACCGTAGTGTCGCGGCTAGGGCGTCCAGCCGCGGACGAACCGCCACCGGGCTGGGCCCGTTGGACAGCAGAGCGAACACCAGCACCCGCCCTTCGGCGTCCAGCACGGTGCCGGCGAGGCTGTTAACGCCGTTCAAAGTGCCCGTCTTGGCCCGGACCCAGCCTCGACCGTCGGCGGTGGGCCCGGTGTAGCGCTCGGCCAGTGTGCCGCTGCTTCCGGCCACCGGCAGTCCCACCAGCATCGGTCGCAACGCGGCGGTTCGCCGCTGGGACTCATCGGGGTCGGCGGCTGCCCTGAGCAGGTCGGTGAGCAGCCTCGCCGGAACCGCATCCTGCGCCGACAGACCACTGCCATCCATCAGGGTGACGCGGCTCACGTCGAATCCGTGCTCACCCAGCACGGACAGCACCGCCTGGGTGGCCCCGGAGAACGACGGCTGCACACCGATTGCGCGGGCCACCTCGCGGGCCAGTACTTCGGCGAGCACGTTGTCCGATTTGCTCAGCGTGGTGGCGACCAGCTCTTCAACAGGCGGGGACCACACCACGCCGAGCACGGCGGCCCCGGGCGGGGCGCTGCCCAACGCAATCGTGTCCGGATCGGCGCCCAGCCGGCGGGCCAGTTCCGCCGCCGCGGCGGTTGCCGGCTCCGCGGCTCGGGGTGAGACTTCCTCGGTGGGATCGGCGCGGGCCCCGTCGAGCATCACCGGTTCGATCGGTGCGATGTATCCACCGGGCACGTCGGCGGGCAGCCAGCTCGGCGCCATCGGGTCGCCGACGTATCGATGCACGTCAACCAGAACCCGCTGCACTGGGCCGAGGGCGGCCGCCTGCACCTGGGCGACCAGGTCGTCCAGCCGCGCCGCGCCGGGATAGACGGTCACCGTGCCGGGGTCGGTCGCGGACAGCGTCGGATCTCCGCCGCCGACCAGCACGACGGTGCCCGGCTCGGAACCGGCCAGCACGGTGGTATGCAGCCGCGCCTGATGGTCCAGTGCGAGCAGGGCGGCCGCGCAGGTAAGCAGCTTGGTGGTCGATCCAGGCACCAGCGCAGCTCCCGGATCTCGCTGCCAGAGCACCTCGCCGGTCGTCGGATCGACCACCTGACCGGACAACGTACCCAGCCCGCCGGCCGCGACCAGCGGGTCGAGGACGGCACTGACCCCTGAGCGGGTCGGCGCGGGACCATCGAGGGCAACTGGGCGCAACGCCGGATGCGGGATCATCGGCGCGGGCGGTGGCGTAATCGCCGCGGCCGCATCGTCCGCAGTCAGGTGCCTGGCCAGCACCGGGGCGCCGAACCCAACGCCGGTGCCGGCGACCACCGCGAACACCAGGACGGTGCCCACCACCGCGACCCGCTTACCGCGCTGGGCAGGTAGGCGCAGCGTGGCACCGATCCGGCTACCAAGTCCCGGCACCGTTGACTCCTCCGTTACCTGAGATGTCCGTCCAAGTCCGGTCCGGACGGCTGTGACGAATCCTGCCTGGGCCGGGTGCAGTGTGGCTCAGTCAGCGCAATCCGGATCATGGGTCGATGCTGACGTGCAGCGGGCAGTAGGCTTGTTGCGCCCAGGCTGTACCTGCAACGCTCGTGACGTTTTCGACGTCCGGTACCGACGCCTCCCGCATGGATGATGCCATGCCAGTTATTATCGACGAGACCAAGGCGTGCATCGCCCGAGTCTATGACGCAGCTCTGGGCGGCAAGGACAATTACGAGGTCGACCGGGAGGTCGTTCGCCAGGTCAAGCGGGCCGCACCGGAGTGCGAGAAGCTTGCGTGGGACTGCCGGAATTTCTTGTTCGGGTGACCCGCTTTATCGCTGGCCACGCCGGCATCACCCAGTTCCTCGACTGCGGGGCGGGACTACCCACTGCGGAGAACACTCACCAAGTCGCACAGCGGCTCCAGCCGGATGCCCACGTGGTGTACATCGATAACGAGCCAATCGTGCTCGCGCACGGAAGGGCGCTGCTCGAAGAAAACGACCAGACTCACTTCGGCGCTGCCGACATCTTCAAGCAACACGAGGTGCTGGGCAACGAGGTCGTCCGCAAATACCTCGCCTTCTCCCAGCCAATCGCGCTATTCCAGCTCTCCACGCTGCATCACTACGACGGGAGCCGAGCCCGCAAAGATCATGACCGAATACATTGAAGCCCTGCCGTCAGGCTCCTATGTGGCGATCAGTCACTTCTTCGATCCAGAGACCCCAGAGTTGAGCGAATTCGCTCGGAGGCTGGAACGGGTTTTCCTTCATAGCCCTATGGGTGAGTGGGGGTTCCGTATCCGCACCCAGATCAAGAGCATGTTCCCGGGCTTGGAACTGGTCGAGCCCGGCTTGGTCTTGTGCGCCGACGGGTGGCCCAACGGCCCGCGGATCGAGCCGTTGGATCCGGTGCAGCGCTGCGTCGTCGGAGCGGTCGGCCGCAAACCTCGAGGCGAGAAAGTGGCCACGCTGGGCGTGGTGGGAATGCGCCGAGCTGGTCGCACTGCGCTAGCGTTCCGGGAGTGGAGTTCGACGTCACCATCGAGATCCCCAAGGGGCAGCGCAACAAATACGAGATGGACCACAAGAGCGGCCGCATCCGGCTCGATCGCATGCTGTTCACCGCTACCCAGTACCCGGCTGACTACGGCTTCATCGACGACAGTCTCGGCGCGGACGGCGATCCGCTGGATGCGCTGGTGCTGGTGCAAGAACCCACCTTCCCCGGCTGTCTGATCCGCTGCCGGGCAGTCGGCATGTTCCGTATGCGCGACGAGAAGGGCGGCGATGACAAGGTGCTCTGCGTGCCCGCCGATGATCCACGGATGGAGCATGTGCGCGATGTTCACGACCTCGACAAGTTCTACCGGCTGGAAATCCAGCACTTCTTCGAGGTGTACAAGGCGCTGGAACCCGGCAAGAGTGTCGAGGGCGCCCAGTGGGTGGGCCGCGGCGAGGCTGAGCAGGAGATCCGGATCTCCTGGCAGCGAGCTCGCGATTCGGGCGCTGCACCGCAGCCGACGGCCGATCCTGGAGATTCCTCACCGTCAGCTGCGGACAAGGTCCGCCGACGCGGCGGCGATGGCGTCCACTCGTAGACGACCACACGCTCCGGGTGGGGCTGCGGCGGGCGCGGGGCGACCTCACCGCTCGAGGGCGCTGGAGGTGTTGTCGTCCACGGGAAATCCGCCTCGTCACGTCAAGTAGGTATGTCAAGTAGGTATTAGGGCTGCGGCACGCCTGCGCATGCAGAACCCCGTCGAACGATGAACAAGTCCGGGTAGCGGCGCTCTGCGACGAGTCCCGCCGCGGCGACCTCGGCAAGCAGCTGGTCGGGGGCGACGGTCCACCAGTGATAGCGCGCCTCGGCCTCGGCGACCAAGTCGTCACCCTCGAAGGTGCGGTAGGTCATCCGCCACTGCACCGAGTCCGGGCCGTCCGGTTGCGCCTCCCCGCTTCCCGCATACCGGCGGTGGCCCACGGTGCAGGTGACAAACTCCGCCAGCGGGACC
>DASQVB010000044.1:0-7017 GCA_035640975.1 Pseudonocardiaceae bacterium | reverse complement strand
TTCCTGCTCGAGGCGTTTCGCTACGGCCCCCCGCCACATGGGGGCATCGCCTTCGGATGGGACCGGATCTGCATGTTGCTCGCGGGTGCCGACTCGCTGCGGGAGGTCATCGCGTTCCCGAAGTCTGGTGGCGGTCTCGATCCGCTCACTGGCGCTCCCGCCCCGATCACCCCTGAGCAGCGCACCGAGGCCGGGGTGGACGCGAAACCTCCCGTGAAGGGATAGCAAGTGCTGCACCTGCGCGTCACGTGCCCGGTGGAGGTGACGGACGCGGTGCTCGACTGCTTGCGCAGGAATCCCGGTGTAGTGCACCTCGCCGCGATGCGGGGTGCTGCGGTGGATCCACCCGGTGACCTGATCGAGGCTGACGTGGCGCGGGAGGCCGCCGACGGCGTACTGGTCGCCTTACGTGCCCTCGGTGTCGACCACGTCGGCGGCATCACGCTCGAACCGGTGGACACCGTGCTCTCCGACGCGGCGGATGCCGCGGTGGCGGCCGCACCGGGTGATCCGGCCGACGCGTTGGTGTGGGACGAGCTCATCATGCGGACCGGGGACGACTCCCGGTTGACCTTTACCTTCCTGGCCTTCCTTACTTTGGCCTGCCTCATCGCGGTCGTCGGGGTGGTCACCAACTCCCCGGTCACGGTGGTGGGGGCCATGGTCGTCGGTCCGGAGTTTGGGCCGTTGGCGGCGATCGCGGTCGGGCTAGTGCTGCGGCGTAGCGACCTGATCCGCCGGGCGGCACTTGCGTTGGGCGTGGGATTCCCACTGGCCATGATCATTGCCGCCGTGGGCGCGCTGCTCGGCGAATGGGCTGGGTTGATCCCAGCCGGAGCCATCGGCGCCGCCGACCAGGTCGATTTCATCTACGACGTGGGCGCGTTCTCCTTCATCGTCGCCCTGCTGGCCGGTGCCGCCGGGATGCTGTCCCTGATCTCGGCGAAGTCGGCCGCGCTGGTCGGAGTGTTCATCTCGGTCACCACGGTGCCGGCGGCGGGATTCGCGGTGGTGGCGGCCACTATCGGCGAGTGGGGGACGGCTGCGCAGTCCACTCTGCAGCTGCTAGTGAACCTGGTCGGCATCGTGTTAGCTGGGGCGCTCGTCCTGCTGGTGCGCACCCGCCGTGACAACCGCGCTCTCCGCCGTCCGCTGACCCAGGGCTGATCGACGGTACCGTCGCGGTGTGGCAGATAACGGTGCTGCAGATAACGGTGCAGCAGATGAAGGGGCGCTTTTCGCCGACGGGCTGTTCGCCGTACAGGCGCAGGATCGTGCCGACGCGCGGCTGTCCGCGTCGGCACCGTTGGCGGTCCGGATGCGACCGACCGCGTTGGAAGAGGTTGTCGGGCAGGACCACCTACTGGCCCCGGGCAGCCCGCTGCGCAGGCTGATCGAGGGCGGTGCCGCGGCGTCGGTGATCCTGTACGGCCCGCCGGGGACCGGGAAGACCACGCTGGCTCGGCTGGTCTCACAGGTGACTGGCCGGCGCTTCGAGGCGATGTCGGCGCTGTCGGCCGGGGTCAAGGAGGTCCGCGCCGTGATCGACGGCGCGCGTCGCCGGCTGGGTCGCGAGGGCGGGGACGCCACCGTGCTGTTCATCGACGAGGTGCACCGCTTCTCCCGCACTCAGCAAGACGCGCTGCTCGGCGCCGTCGAGGACCGGGTCGTCCTGCTGGTCGCCGCGACAACGGAGAACCCGTTCTTCTCCGTAGTGTCGCCGCTGCTGTCCCGCTCGCTGGTGCTGCAGCTGCACCCGCTGCCCGACGACGACGTGCGGACGCTGATCCAACGTGCGGTTACCGACGCGCGTGGCCTGGGTGGGTCGATCACTTTAGAGCGCCCAGCCGAGGAGCATCTGGTGCGGCTTGCCGCTGGAGATGCCCGGCGGGCGCTGACCGCACTGGAGACCGCCGCCGAAGCGGTGACCTCGATGGGCAGCACCGTGGTGGATCTGCCCTCCGTCGAGTCGGTCGTGGATCGGGCCGCGGTGCGCTATGACCGGGCCGGGGATCAGCACTACGATGTGATCAGCGCGTTCATCAAGGCGATCCGCGGGTCCGACGTGGACGCGGCGCTGCACTACTTGGCGCGGATGGTCGAAGCTGGCGAGGACCCCCGGTTCATCGCCCGGCGGCTGGTGGTGCACGCGAGCGAGGATGTCGGGATGGCTGACCCGACCGCGCTACAGACCGCGGTGGCCGCCGCACATGCCGTCGCGCTCATCGGGATGCCTGAGGGCAGGCTCGCGCTGGCGCAGGCCACCGTGCATCTTGCTACCGCACCGAAATCCAATGCGGTGATCACCGCGATCGATGCCGCCTTGGCCGACGTCCGGGCCGGGGCTACCGGACCGGTCCCGGCTCACCTGCGCGATGGGCACTATGCGGGTTCCGCGCGGCTGGGTCACGCGCAGGGCTACTGCTACCCACATGACGTGCCCGACGGGGTGCTGGCCCAGCAGTACCCGCCCGACAACCTGGTCGGACGCGACTACTACGAGCCCCGCGGGCACGGCGCGGAACGCGGTCTTGCCGAGCGGGTGCCCAAGCTGCGTCGCATAATCCGCGGTGACGAGCAGCAATAGTGTTTCCCGGGTGGGTGCCGCAGGTTCAAACCTCAGGTGTAACGCCACACCGTGCCCACCGTTCCCTTGATCACAAACCGGTAGGCATTGATCTTTGGGGTCTATTTAGGTTAGGCTCACTAAATACCTCCATGTGTAGCTAGTCACGCAGTCTGCAACAGCAAGGGGCCACTGCATGACCGACACTGATACCGCCATTGAATGTATTCCGGACTCCGTGTTGGCATGCATAGGCAACACGCCACTGGTGATGTTGAACCGGCTGTTCCCGCAACCCGGCGTCGAGGTGCTCGCCAAGCTTGAGTTCATGAACCCGGGCGGGAGCATGAAGGATCGTCCGGCCCGCTACATCATCGAGAAAGGCCTCGCGGACGGCTCAATTCCCCCCGGAGCCCATCTCGTGGAGAGCAGCTCCGGAAATTTTGGGATCGCGCTCGCCGTGGCTGCCCGATTACATGGAATGACCTTTACCTGCGTGGTCGATCCCAAGATAACCTCCACGAATATTGCGATCCTGCACCAACTCGGTGCCGACGTCGACATTGTCGATGAGCCGGACGACGGGGGCGGGTACCTGCAGACCCGGCTGCGTCGGGTGCAGGAATTGCTGCAGGAATTCCCTGCTGCCGTATGGGTCAACCAGTATGCCAACAACGGCAACTGGCAGGCCTACTACCACGGCACCGGAGCGGAGATTTCCGACCAACTCGTGCGTGCCCCCGACTACCTGTTCGCGGCGGCCAGTACCACGGGCAGCATCCTGGGCTGCGCCCGCCGTCTGCGTGAGCGTTTCCCTGAGCTGCGTGTCGTTGCCGTCGACGCCACCGGATCGGTCATCTTCGGCGGTCCGCCGGGACACCGCGAGATCCCCGGTATCGGCGCCAGCCGCGTTCCTGAGCTGCTCCAGCCCGACGAGATCGACGAGGTCATTCACGTGGACGACCTCGAGGCGACCCACGCCTGCCGTACTCTGCTGGAGACCGAGGGCATTTTCGCGGGCGGCTCAACCGGGTTCGTTGTGGCCGCAATATCTCGGGTATTGCCCGAATTGCCGCGGCCCTGCCGCATCGTCACGGTTTTTCCGGACCGCGGGGACCGCTATCTCGACCTCATGTACGACGATGAATGGCTGGCTGGGCTACGACGTCGTGAACTCGATGTCACGGGATCGGCGGGTAGGTAAGGAGAATCGGTGTCCCTCGCATTCGAGCGCGCCCCGACAGAAACTCCACGCATTCTTTACCTGAGCCGTGGCGACGTCGCCGCAGTGGGCGGTGACCATTCTGACCTATACCTGCAGCCGCTGCACAACGCGCTGGTCGCCCATGCGCAGGGCAAGGTGATCCAGCCACTCAAGCCCTACCTTCGCGCCCACGGTAAGGAAGGTCATATCGCCGATCGGATCATCGCCATGCCTGCGCACCTTGCGGACCCCGCTATCTCTGGCATCAAGTGGGTCGGGAGCAAACACGACAATCCCAGCCGGACCGGTCTGGCCAGGGCCAGCGGCGTGATCGTGCTCAACGATCCCCAGACGAACTACCCGATCGCAATCCTCGAAGCCAGCCTGATCAGCGCCTGGCGCACCGCCGCGGTGACCTGTCTGGCCGCCGCCAAGCTGGCTCGGCAGGGCTTCACCGACATCGCTGTCATCGGCTGCGGCGTCATCGGGCGGACCCAGATCTTCGCGCTGCTCCAGCAGTTCGACCACATCGGGACCGTCCACGTCTACGACCTCAACCGCGCCGCCGGGCAAGCCCTCGACAGCGACCTCACCACCCAGCATCCCTCGGTCACCACGCGGGTGGCCGACAGCGCCGAGGATGCGATACGGCCCGGCGACGTCGTCGTTCCGTGCACGGTGACCGACCAGCCCTACATCCCGTTCGGCTGGCTCAAACGCGGCGCTTTCGTCAGCAATGTTTCGATCATGGACGTGCACGAGGATGTCTTCCTCAACGCGGACAAGGTCGTCGTGGACGACTGGGAGCAGAGCAATCGGGAGAAGAAGATCATCAATCAGCTCGTGCTGGCCAGCAAGTTCTCCCGCGAACAGCTACACGCCGAGCTCGGCGAGGTGCTGAGCGGGCGACGCCCCGGCCGGGACAGCGACGACGAGATCATAGTGCTGAACCCGATGGGTATGGCAGTGGAGGACATCGCCTGCGCTGCGCAGGTGTACATGCGCGCCCGGCGCCAGCAAATCGGTACCTGGCTGGATCTGTACTGACCTGGAGTAACCGTGACACCAGACTCCGAAATCATCGAGCGCGCGCTGCGTGCCCCGCAGTTCGAGCAGGTACGCCGGCGGGTGTTCCGGCAACTGCTCGAGTCGCTGCTACACGAGGGAACGTTGGTCGCGCGTACCAGCGACGACGGACACTGGGCTGTCGACGGCACCGACGAGCACGGCCACGCCGTTTCTTACCTATTCACCGCGACGCGTCGGTACGGGTTCGACCGGGTCCGGCTGGGACCGGAGCCGGTGCTTCGCTGCGGGTCCGGTGGCACCACCGAGGCCGACTCGACGGCGAGATTACTCAGCGAAGTGCGGGAGGGCTTGCCTGCGGACGCGACGCAGCTGGCGACGTTCGCTCGCGAGCTGGAGGAGACCCTGCTCAAGGACACCCTCGCGCAGTATCTGCGGGCACAACGTGGTGATGTGCGCGGGGGACTCTGCGAAACGGACTACGACGCGCTGGAGTCGGCCATCACCGACGGGCACCCGTACCACCCCGCCTACAAGTCACGGATCGGCTTCGACCTGACGGACAACCTCGCCTGGGGACCGGAGTTCGCCCGAGCTATCCACCCGTTGTGGCTGGCCGCTCACCGGAGCATGGCGATGGTGTCGGTATCCACCGAGCTGCACGAGACCACGTTCCTGTGCGAACAGCTTGGCAGCGCCACCGTCGAGGAGTTCCAGCAGCGGATCCGTCGGGCCGGAGGCGATCCAGTCGATTACACGTTCGTGCCGGTGCACCCGTGGCAGTGGCGTGAACACGTCAGCCGTGTTTTCGCCGCCCAACTCCGCAACCGAGAACTTCTCGTGCTCGGCGAAGACCCGCACGCTCACCTCGCTCAGCAGTCGCTGCGCACCCTGGCTTGCAGGGACGTCCCCGCACGGGCCTACCTGAAGCTGGCCTTGTCGATCGTGAACACCTCGACCAGCAGGGTGCTCGCCCCGTACACCGTCGGCAATGCGCCGCGGATCTCCGACTGGTTGCGCCGGGTGGTCACCGAGGACGGCTACCTCCGCGTGGAGCTGAGGTTGATCGTGCTCGGCGAGGTGATGGGCGTAGCGGTCGACCCCGTACCGGTGTCCGAACTGGTGCGTGCGGACTCCTACGGCGTGCTGGCATGCATCTGGCGCCAAAGCTTACACATTCATCTGGAACCCGGAGAGCAAGCGATGCCGTTCAACGGGCTCGCCGCACGCGAGCTCGACGGCACCCCGCTGGTGGACCCGTGGGTGCGCGCCTTCGGCGTACGGCAGTGGCTCGAGCAGCTGGTTGCAGTGAGCGTCGTGCCGCTGGTGCACCTGCTGCAGGGACATGGCATCGCTCTCGAGGCGCACGCGCAGAACATGGTGCTGGTGCACTCCCATGGTCACCCGCGGCGGCTGGCGGTCAGGGACTTTCATGACGGGGTGCGGTTCTCCCGGCATCAGCTGGCCATCCCTGCGCTGTGTCCGGACCTCGCGCCGACGCCGGCACACCACACGAACCGCAATTCCTTCGTCGAGACCGACGACCCCGATCTCGTCACGGACTTCCTGCTCGACGCGCTGCTGTTCATCAACCTCGGCGAGCTCGCGATGCGCTTGGCGGACGTCTACGGGTTCGCCGAGCAGGAGTTCTGGGCGGTGGTGCGCGGTGGCATTGAGGCCTATCACCAGCGCTTTCCTGAGCTGTCCCACCGGTTCGCGCTATTCGACGTGTTCAAGCCGACCATCGCGGTGGAGCAACTGACGACCCGACGGTTGCTGCCGGAGACCACGCTGCGGTTGCATGCGGTATCCAACCCGCTGTGCAACCGGGCCACGCGGTAGCCTGACCGCCGTTCACCGGGGGCGGCGTGCATCACCGCGACCGGGCAATCGGCATTGAGGAGGGCACGTGTCGGCAGGCCAGATCGCCGCGCTGATCGCCGCCGGCGCCTTCGTGGTGCTGGTTGGCCTGCTTGCGGTCCCCCTGATCAAGCTGGGGCGTACCCTGGACGAGGCGACGTTGGCGATCCGCAAGGCCAGCGACGAAGCCGATCCGCTGTTCAACGGGGCGAACACCACTGTCACGCACGTGAATGCCCAGTTGGAGAGGCTGGACGGGATCACGGCGAACGCGCAGGCGGTCACCGGCAACGTCTCCGCGCTGACCTCCCTGTTCACCGCGACCCTGGGCGGGCCGCTGGTGCGGGTGGCGGCGTTGTCC